>NZ_JBHVDM010000072.1:0-36469 GCF_042802775.1 Nocardia sp. NPDC057455
CGTGCAAGGCGACCGCGGCCGCGACGACCGCGCGCCGGCGCGGCAGCGACCACCGCTCGTCGGTATCCGCGTCGACCCAGCCCGCGAGCCAGTGCAGGAAATCGGCGGGCGCGAGGGCGGCGTCGACATACGCGTCCAGCGCGTCGAGGGTCAGGAACACCGGTGCGAGCAGTTCGTCCATCCCGGCGGTCCAGCGCTGGACGAGCGGATCGTCGAGGTAGACGCCGGGCAGGAACTCACCGATCGGGTGCGCCGACGGCAGCCCGGCCACCGTGCCCCTGCTCATGTCGTCACCTTGATCTGGTGCTCGAAGGAGAAGACCAAACCATTGGGCGGCAGCGTGATTCGCTCGGTGGCTTCGCCCCGGGTGCCGTTGATCGGATCGGCGGGATACAGCCGCAGAGCGTCGATCTGCTCGACACCTTCGACCGCCTGCAACACGGCGAACAACTCCCCCGCCTGCACCGGCCGGCCGAACGGCCACCCGTTGCCGTCTGGGCCGTCGGTGATCGGATGCAGGTAGCGATTGAGCGCGTGGATCGCATGGTCCCGCACCCGGGACGGGTCGCTGGTGACCCGCGCTCGCACGGCGGCGACCACCGTGACGCCGCGGTAGCGTGGCGGCTCCACGATCAAACGCGTGCCGATCATGCGGCGTTCGTCCAGGTATTGCACAACGGTGCGCAACAATTCGTCCGTCGGTTGCAGCCGTTCGAACGGCACGGTCGCCCGCTCGTCACTATCCACGTCAGGCACCAGCAGGACCCGGACCACCGCCGCGTCCGGGCCGGTTCCCGCCAGGCAGCGTGCGCGGGCGACGCGCGGTGAAGCGGCGCACGCGAGCAATTCGTAATCCCGGGCGGTGACCGCGCGGTCTCGGGTACGCAGCAACATCGGGGCGCGCAGCTTGGCGTTGTCTACCGTTTCCCCGTCGACCCCACCGGATCCCGGTTTACGGTTCTCGATGCGCGTGACGAAGGGCAGCGAACTGCGCAGCAACCGAACGGCGCCGCGCGCCACATTGCCGCGGCGCCCGCCGCCGGTGTGGTACACCGGCACACGGATCGGCGCGCCTTTCGGCGGGACGGCGCCGTACTGGGTGACCGAGCCGTCCGGCTGCCGGACGCCGGGCCCGAAGCAGACGGTGCCGGTGGCCGCGTCCAAGGTGAAATGGTGATCGTCCGGTCCGCTCGCGCCGAAGTGCTCGACACATTCCCAGAGCTGCCAACCGCTGCCTGCCGCGACCTGGACGGCGATCCGTTCCCCCGGTTCCGCTACAACCGGCGGTCGAGCGACCGGAAACCGTTGCGCCGGAACCCCTTCGGACATCCCGATCACCTCGTCGCGGACCACCTCGGCGTACCGGGCGTCCACGGTGCCGCCGATCGTGAAGGCCGACGCGTCGAAAACCCGCGGTGAGGCGGTGTAGGGCGGCTGCCCCGGCACCGTAGGCACCACACGGCAGCGCAGCCAGCCCGCGTTGCGCCGCTGGATCGGCGAGGCCCGGTGGGTGGGCGGTACGTGCAGCACCACGTCACCCGGACGGTTGAGCCCGCCGGTGTCGTCACGTTCGAGCTCGCAATCCACCCAGCCGTGTCCGTCCCACGCCTCCCACACCAGCGGAGGTTGCAGCGGATCGACGCCGACACCTTCCACCCGGCAGTCGAATCGCAGCACGACCGCGCACGACGGAACCGGATCGGACAATCCGACCAGCAACGTGTCACCCGGCTTCGGAGTCGGCGAGAAGCAGGCGAATTGCACCCCAGTGGTGAGCTGGTCGGTGCAGTCGTGCACCGGACCGTCGACCGCGGCGGTGGCCATCGCGGACAGCGAGCAGGGCACGATGGGCAGTTCGGCGACGGTCGCGAACACGATGGGCTCGATCGTCTCGCTGCGCCAATGCTCGGCGTGCTCGGTCTGCGCGCGGTCGGTCGCCGTCTGCGTGCCCGCGGGTATCGGCACGACTTCCGCTCGCGGCGCGGAGAGCCAGAACGTCACCGGCACGGTCGCCGCGCTCGGCGCGAACAGCCCGATACCGAGCAGTTCGAGGAACTTCAGGTAGAGCCGATCCGGCACCCGGTTGAGCCGGTACAGCAACTGGTCGACCAACATCGCGTAGGTCTCCAGCAGGGTGATGCCGGGATCGGAGACGTTGTGGTCGCTCCACTCCGGGCAATGTTGCTGCACATATCGTTTCGCGTCGTCGACGAGTCCCTGGAAGGAACGATCATCGAGGTTGGGAGCGGGCAGGGTCACGACACACCTCCGCTGTCCTGCGCGTGCGGCGGAATGACGTAGAACGGGAACACCAGATTGCGCGGATCGTTGCGGCCGCGGATGCTGTAGCGCACGTCGATGTAGAGCGTCCCGCTGTCGACCTCGTCGAAGCGCACCTGCACGGCGTCCAGATCGATGCGCGGCTCCCAGCGCTCGAGTGCGGTCCGCACCTCGTAGACGATCTGTCCCGCGGTCGCGGCGTCCGCCGGTGCGAACGCGAATTCGTGGATGGCGCAACCGAAATCCGGTCGCATCGGCCGTTCCCCCGGTGACGTGCCGAGGATCAGCCGGATGCTCTCCTTGATCTCCTGGTCGGCGGTCACCAGGGCAATAGCACCGGTGTGGTCGGTCCGCATCGGGAAGAACGCCCATCCGGCGCCGACGAACTGCTCGGCCATCGCGCTAACCGCCGATCAGCACGGTCGGGCAGCCGAGCGCGATCGGGGCGCCGCAGGCGGACAGATCGCCGACCCGGGCGGCGGGCATGCCGCCGATCAGCACCGTCGGGCACCCGGGCCCGGCGAGAGCCGAAGGCGGATGCACCGCCGGGGGCGGGGACGAGCACACGTGCGGAGTGCCGACGGTGGCTGCGGGCATGCCGCCGATCAGGACCGTCGGTACGCCGGGCGGCGCGATCAGACCCGGGTGCGCGGTCGCATCACCGACCCGTGCTGCTGGTGGCATCTGCACCACTTCCTCTCCCGTTCAATTGATCCGGACCAGCCCTGCCCGCACTGTCGCCGTCGTGCCCGCCGTCAGTTCCGCGCTCACACTGCCGTTCACCGATACCGTCGAACCCTGGACCTTGACCGCCGCGGCACCGGACACCTCGACCGCACCGGCGCCGCCCTCGATCGTGATGCCCGTCTGGGCGGCCAAGGCGATGTCGTTGCCCGTGAGCCGCAGCGTTCCGGTGCCCGCGTCGATCGTCACCCCGTTGCGGGCGCGGATACTCACGGTGCCGTCGCTGTGCACCGAGATGGTGGTGGCCTTCCGGTCCAAGTCGACGGTCAGCTTGTCGTCCCCCGTGGCGAGGTGCACGCCCTGCGCGCCCGCCGCCGCTTCCCGGAATTCCAGGCGGTGGCCGGTCCTGGACACGATCGAGCGGCGGTTCACCGCCCCGCTGACGCGATCGATGAGTTCGCCCTCACCCCCGGGTGGCGCGTCGACACCGTTATAGAGACCGCCCACAACGTACGGCCGGCGGAAGTCGCCGTGCTCGAACGCGACCAGTACCTCGTCACCGACCTCCGGCAGGAACAGCATGCCGCGCTTTCCACCCGCGCCCTGCTGCACCGTACGGGCCCATGCGCTGACGAAGCTGTCGGCCAGCCACGGGAAAGTGACGCGGACCCTGGCCATGTTCTCGGGATCTTTGTTGTCGCTCACCTGGCCGATCACCACCCCGCCCAGCGCCTGCCGAGCGCCCGGCGCCGAACTCGCGGTCAGTCCGGCGAGGGTGCGATCGCGAGTGCCGCTGACGATCACGCTGGTGGTGTAACCGGTGACCGGGTCGAAGGTGTGTCGGGAGGCCGTCACGGAATACTTGCCCTCGAACGGCTTTCCCACATTGGCCAGCGCCACCGCGGTGCCTGCCCGCACCTTGGGGTTGCCACGCAAGAGCGCTTCCAGTTCGGCGAAGCCGCCCGCGACCTGTTCGGCGAGCGCCTTGCAGGCGTCGTCCACTTCGCCCTGGGTGCCGTGCGGAACGCGCGCGGCGACCAGATTCGGCGCATCGAACAGGCGGGCCAGATCGTCCGGCCGGACGCCGTTGGCGGCCGCCGTCGTCCGCGCGGGCGCTTCGGCGACCACGGGCTTCTTCCGTCTGACGTCCCAACCGCGGACCTGTACCGCGGGTACTTGATCGGCGGAGGTGACGATCGCACGCAGCCGCAATACATTGCGCCCCAGTTCCAGGACCAGCGGCTCCTCGGTGGCCTTCGCATCGGTCGCCGGCGCGGCGGCCGCGGCGGTCGGCTTGCCGAAGTCGAGCTTTCCGTCGGTCACCGCCACCTCCGCGCCGAGGTCCGCGGCGAGCTGGCGCAGCAACTCCCAATCGCTCACATTGCCTTGAGCTATCTGCTCCTGGATACTGCCGCCCGCATCGATCCGGCCGACCTCGATCCCCGCCGCCCGGGCCACCCGGCGGGCCACGTCCGAGGCCGACATGTGCTCGAAGCTCGCCACGCGGCGGCCGCGTTGCAGCCGGTGCGACTTGTCCAGCCCGCGCACCGTGGTGAACGTGCCGGTACCGTCGAATTCCTTCTCGATGGCGGTGACTTCCGCCGACAACAACGGCACCGGCGTGTTCGCCTCGTTGGAGGCGACACTGAGCACGACCTGCGTTCCGATCTCGATATTCGCCTTCTCCAGCACCACATTGTTCGGATCGCGGAAGCGCAGGACGAATAGATCGGGCGCGCTGCGGTTGTCGTCCACCATCGCGTAGGTGAGCAAGGCGACCACGTCCCCGGGCAACGGCGCGCCCGCTACCCGCACGAGCAGTTGATTGGTGAAATCCTGGGCGGGCATCGCGCATCACCCCAGTTCTTCCGCGGCGGGGATGAGCAGTTCGGCGCCGGGACGCAGTCGCATCGGGTCGTCGATCGCGTTCGCGACGGCGACGACGCGCCACCGGGCCGGGTCACCGTACTCGCGCCAGGCGATCGAGGCCAGGGTGTCGCCCGCGACCACGGTGTGCACCTTGCGCGCGGTCAGGCTTCCCGAGGTCGGATTCTGTTTGGCCTGATCACCCGCGATCTCCTCGATCGTGACGGTCGCGATGCCGCGGATGGGCAGCCCGCCGGGGGTGAACAGCGTGTACTTGACCGCGACCGAGCTCACGTACGCGGTGAAGCCGGTCAGCCCGCCCCAGTGAAAGATCACCCAGGGCGGACTGCCCTGTTTCTTGTCGTGGCTTTCGTCGGTCGGCACGCAACAGGCGAACAGTTGTTCCACGGTGTCCACCACTGTGGTGTCGTGCTCCGCGCCAGCGTCGAGGAACATCTCGAGCGTCAGCTTGGCCGGGTCGGCCCCCTTGAACTCGGGCACCCCGCTCTTCTTGCTTCCCTTCTGTGCGTCGCGGTTCCACTTGGCTGATTTGGTGATCGACAGTTCCTTGGGGTTGAACTGGAAGTCGATCTGGCCCCGGCGCGGCCCCGGTTGCAGCGAACCCTTCTGCACCGGCGGGTCGCGCACCTCCAGGAAAGCGTGCTGGAGCTTCGGCCGGCCGCTACCGGATTGCGTGCCGCCTGGGCTGGTGGCGCTGAAGGCGATCGGCGCGGGCATCTCAAGCCTTCCCCGGCTCGACGAAGCCGTGATGGGTGATCTCGATGGTTTCCACGGCGACCTTGGGTGATTCGGCGTTCAGCGACGGGCCGGTCCAGCGCACGGGCATGACGCCGAGCAGGCCCCACTGCGCTACCACCGTTCCGTCGGCCGTCATCGCCTTGATCTGGCCGGTCTTTCCGCGCACTCCGGTCGCGACACTGCCGAACCAGGCGGCGACCTTGGCCGTGTCGGACGTGACCGGACGGCTCAACTTGATGTTGCTGAACTTGATCCGCGTGGGCAACTGCCACACATACCCGTTGTTGCCGCCCTCCTCGCGCTGCTCCATGACCACCTCGCAGCCGAGGCCCTCGCAGCTGTTGAACGCGCCCAGGCTCATGTTGTCGATGGTCACGACGAAACAGACACTGACGGCGGGGTCGAGATCGGTGGGCATGGTCGGCTCCTCGGGTCGTGATCAGAGGGTGAGGTCCAGGGCCGTGCCCGCGCGTTCCCGGGCCAGGCGCAGTTCGGCTTTGAGTTTGCGAACGATCGGCTCGTACAGGCGATCGACCAGACCGTCGATATCGGTCGGCGACATGCCCGCGGTGGCAGTCGCGGCTGACCCGGCCGAGGCCGGAAGCGCGGACTGCATCGTGGTCAGGCCGGACGCGGGCGGGCTCGTCGTGGGAGGCTCGTCCGCCGGATTCGCGGGCGTTCGGTCCGAGCCGGCGGACGGTTCGACGGAACTTTCCGGCACGTCGTTCACTGGAGTGCGCTGAAGATCGACCTGCTCGTCGTTGCGGGGTGCGGGGACCACGGTGCGGTGCACCGACGAGAGCCCGGCGCGGCGGAGCGTGCCGGCCACGGGTGACGATCGCACGTCCAGCTTCGAGACCCGCTCCGACGGAAGGTCGGATGCAGAGAAGGGGTAGCTCTCCCTTTGGAGCACTCGCGGATCGGTGCTACCGGGCAACCGCGCCGCACCGGGCGCACCGATGCGATGCACTGAGTCGGGCAGCGGCGACCCGAGCGCGGACCTTTGCTGCAGCACAAGCGTGCCGAATTGTCCCGGGGTGGATAAATCGGCGCGCTGCAAACTCGTCAGAGCCGATGTCGGGTTTCCGGCAGCCTGCGCCCGGTCTCCGGCCGTTCCCGAGGCATGGTGCACTGCGGACAACTCATCCGCCATCCTCTGCACGGCCCCGGTCGCCGAAGCGTGTGCGGGTACCGACCAGCCGGTCCAGGGTGCGGGTCTGGTTCCGATGTAGTCGTTCGACGACGATTCCGAGGCGGCGTTACCCGGTGGCGGCGCCGAACCAGGGATCGGCCGCTTCGGTACGCGCCCGAGCAGCGACGCCAGCGGCATGAGACCGGTCGTCCGTTGCACCGGACTCCGCGGCCGCGACGTGGCCGAGCCGGGCGGCATGACCGGCCGTATGTGCTCCGAAGCGTGGGCGGTGAGCGCCGCAGACGGTTCCCGGTAAGGAATCGTCGCGCCGAACGCATCGCGCGCGCTGATCGTGTCCTGAACCAAAGCGCTTTCCCGGTTCGCAGCGCCCGGCGCGGCGGGCAACCCAGATCCGTCTTCCGCGCCGCCTATGCCGAAGCCGGGCCCGCGCTCGCCGAGCACGCCGTCGTGCGCATCACCGCCCGCCATGTCATCCGCGACGGCCGCCGGTTGGTTCTGCCGTTGCACCACGGGGACTGCCGGTGCCGCATCGGACTGCGGCGTCGCCCCAGTGATCGAGCCGAATACGGGCATGAATCCAGCTGCGCCACCGTTTTTTTCGGCAACACTCACATCCCGCGACGCGGAGTATCTGCCGTTCGTCTCGACGCTGCTCGTAGACAGACCTTCGGTGAAGAGCGGTACCGTCGGGTATTCGGCACTGCCGAGGTACGGACTCGGGCCGACGGAGTCGACGGAACGTGGCTCGGCGCTCGGCTCCGGTACACCATGTTGATCCGCGATGCTTCGGCGCTGGACGACAAAGTTTTCGGGTGCCTCGGCGCGACGGGCGCGCGCTGCATCGGGCGCGGCATCCGCCGCCTTCGGAATCGTATTGCCGGGCCCGTCCCCCATCCCCGTTGTCCTCTGCACATCGATATGGCGCGTATCGAGAGCACGCACCGGCTCGGTCTCGCGCGGGATATTCATCGCGCCCCGCAGGCCGACGATCACGCTGGACTCGACATGCGGCGCGTCGAGTGCATCCGCAGGAGGGAGCGTATGGTGCGTTTCGGTTGAGTCCGGGAGGTCGGCAGTACGCTGCACATCGGCCGTGCGCTCGGTGGAAGCGGCGCTCGGACGCTCCGGAAGACGCTGCACGAAATCAGCTATGCCGGGCACGCTTCCGGCGAGATTGTCCGAAAGTGGCGCGCCGAGACCGTATCGCCGGGGTCGAGTCGATTCTTCCGCGATCTGCCGTTTCGATTCCCGGTGGTCGGTGAGCGACTCAGGCGGGGCATCGGCGAATAGACGCGAGCCGAGTGATTCGGTGCTCTCGATGTCCACCCGGCCCGGCGCTGCGAAAGCCTCGTCCGGAGCGGGCACGCTCGGAGTCGAGTTGTCGAGCAAACGGCGTTGCACCACAGATGATTTCACGTCGAATGCGGTGGACAGATGTGTCTCATCCGACACGACAGGCGGATGGCGCAACGGCACATCGACCGGGTCGGCCGCCGACACCATCGAGCCCGAACTTCCGAGCGCCGTGATCCGATCATGCGGGTGCCGCGATTCGATCGCCACCACGGGCGGCTCTTTTCGCGCACCCGGCGAATCGGTGCTGCCGTCCTCGTTTCGCTGCGCCACCACGGGATTGCTCACCAGCCCGGTGATCACGCCTGAGGGCGCCTCCCCGCCGACTGCGTGCGCGATCGGTGCACGGAAGGTGAAATCGCGACGAGAGACCAGCGCCGACTCGAATCGAGCCGGGGCGGTGACCAGCGGAGTTTCGGTGATGACGCGCTGCAACGGCGGTGCGTTCCGCCACTCCGACGCGCGGGCTTCACCGGTCGTCGCCGGATTGTCGGCGGCGCGCCGAGGCCCGGGAAACAGCAGGTTCCACAGCCCCATTCGTAATCACCTCCCTCGGACTCGGGTGTTGATGCGCTCGATCTCATCGGCGAACCGCCGCCGATCCGGATGTTCCAGATCGAGGATTTCGGCTAGTGGCCAATGGAAGTGGTAGGCGACGTACGAGATCTCCTCGAGCAGGGGATCGACCCCGTACGTCAAGATTCCCCCACGCAGCTGCCCGCGAGGTCGATGGTGAACTCGTGCGCACAGGACGGGCAGCTGACCGCCGCACGACTGTGCCCCTCGGCATTGATGCGCTGGTACAGGTCCTGCAGAAACGCGAGGTCCGACGCGAACAGGTCCTCGACGATTCCCGCGTGGATGTCGGTGAGCGGGCCCAGCCGGGTGATCACCCGCGCGATCAGCACCACCGACAGGTACGCCGGATTCTCGCGTACCCGATCGTCGCGCAGCGGCACCAACTCGTCGCGCGCGGTGGCCAAGCGCATCGCCCCGGTGCGGTGCACAGCGCCCGAGGGATCGAGGTAGCCGCGCGGCAGCACGAACGGGAACTCCGTTCGCATCCCCTGCACGGGGGCCGGATCCGCGACGGGCGCGTCCGCAGCCGCGGCGCTGTGCACGCGGCGCACTATTCGACCTCGATGTTCTCGTAGGTGACGACCAGCTTCTCGGTGAGCACACTCGTGTCGCCGGCCTTCAGCGATCCGATTTCCAGCGACTTGGGCCATGCGTTGGTCAGCTTGTACCGCTTGAGCGCCTGACCTTCGTAGTCGTAGACGATGATCGCTCCGCCCTTGCGCGCGGCGCCCATCTTGCCGAACCGGCTGTCCTTCACCCACTTCTCGAAGCTGTTGTCGCCGGTGAGACCGCGGGTCAGCGTGACCTCCCCCGCCTTGTACCGGCCGGGCAGCTTCTTCACGACGTACTTTCCGTCGGCGGTGTTCTGCTTGAGTTCGATCACGTCCTGTTCGAGCTTCAGCCCGGAGACCTCCGAAATCTGTTTGATGACCACACCGTCGATTTCCAGTCCGAACGAGTGGCCGACCGATGTGTCGAGATCGGGGAGCGCCATGATGTCCTACTTCCTGTGCTGCTGGTGCGTCATTCGTTGACGAGGCTGGTGCCGCCGGAGAACTGGGCGAGCCGGAACACGACGAACTCCGCGGGCTTGACCGGGGCGACACCGACTTCGCAGATCACCTGCCCAACGTCGATCGATTCGGCCGGATTCGTCTCGCGGTCGCATTTGACGTAGAACGCCTCGTCGGGCGTCAGGCCGAACAGCGCGCCCTTGCGCCACTCGTTCACCAGGAAGGCGCTGATCGTGCGCCGGATACGGGCCCACAGCGCGTCGTCGTTGGGCTCGAACACCACCCACTGCGTGCCGTCGAGGATGGACTCCTCCAGATAGTTGAACAGCCGCCGCACGTTCAGGTAGCGCCACGACGGATCCGAGGACAGCGTGCGCGCGCCCCACACCCGGATGCCGCGCCCGGGGAAAGAGCGGATGCAGTTGACGCCGATGGGGTTCAGCAGATCGTGTTCGGGCTTGGTCAACTGCACCCCGAGCGTCAACGCCCCGCGCACCACCTCGTTGGCCGGCGCTTTGTGCACGCCGCGCGACTCGTCGTTGCGCGCCCAGATGCCGGCCACGTGACCGCTCGGCGGGACGAAGCGCGCCGCGCCCGCGGCCGGATCGAACACTTTGATCCACGGGTAGTACAACGCCGCGTATTTCGAGTCGTACCCTGCCTTTTCGACGCGCCACTCCCTGACCTGCTGCGGGCCCAGGCCGGGCGGCGGATCCAGGATCGCCACGCGGTCGCCCATGAGTTCACAGTGGGTGATCATTTCCTGCTGCACCGCCTGCACCGACTCGAGGTCGATCACCCCGCGCTCGTAGGCGCTCATCAGGTCGGGCACCGCCACCATCGTCACCTCGTCGATCGCCGCCAGACCGGAGAACCCGGTCCGCTCGTCGACATCGCCCACGTAGTCCTCGGCGCAGACTCGCTCCGGGGTCGGCTTCGCCGATGACGGCTCGGAGAGCGTGACCGTCCCGAAGTCCGGCCGGGCCACCGCGCCGCCGGTCTCCTCGATCGTGATGAGCTTGGATTGCGCCCGCACGACCGTCACCACGTTGTCCTTGCCGCGCTTGGTCGTGACCGGCCCGATCGACTCCTCCACCTTCGGACCGCGTCTGACCACGACGGAGAACTGGTCGTCGGGCACCGCGTCGCCCTCCACCGGCTTGATCTCGACGGTCAGCTCGGCTTTGCTCTCACCGGAATCCAGCGCGGAAACCCGGTAACCGCCCAGCTCCGCCTGCCGCACGGCCGCAGGCGGCTCCCCGCGCTTCTTGCCGTTGCCGTTGCCGTCCAATCCGACCCGGATCACATAACAGGCGCCGCCGCCGTTGGAGAAGTACCCGTACACGGCGTGCGCGAGATAGCTGCCGTCGATGAAGTCACCGAACTGTTGCGTGAACTGGCTCCAGTTCGTGACCAGTGTCGGCTCGTTGAACGGCCCCTCCGCGGCGAACCCGACGAAGGCCGCCACCGCCGTCCCCACGCCCTCGATCGGTCGCGACCCGGCCTCCACCTCCTCGACATACACGCCGGGTGACAGATAGGTGGGCATAACGCCTCCTCGCTCGAGGTGAACTGTTCTCCTACAGCGTCTTATGAAGCAGGGGCGCGTTGTACGGCCTAACGGATGTGTGTTCGGGAAGAAGAGATTGCGCGATCGGGCAACTCAATCCGCGCGCGAGCTCTCTGCAGAGTCGCCTGCCGCCGGCTTAGAAGTCGCGACCGACTTGGCGAGGAACTCGATGACGTCGAGCAATTGCCGCAACGCCGCGCCTTCGATCGCCGAATCCAACGGCTGCGGGGTACCTTGGCGCTGATTGACGTGATGTTCGTGATCCCGCGCCTCTTTGGTGAAGGCGATGCGATTGGCGATCGGACCGTCGAAATTTCGGCGCACCGACGCGGCGACCGCTTGCGGGTTTCTGGCGTCCGGGTGAACACTCACCAAGGACTTGAGTTTGCTCACCACGACGTTGTCCGCGGCTTTTCGCTCGGCGGTTTTGTAATCGGCCGCGCCCTTGTAGATCATGATCGTGGTCATTCGGCGGTAGAGGCCGCGGTCCTGCGCTGACCGGCTCTTCACAGCCCGCAGAAAACCATCCACGAACGCCAGTAGCCATGCGCGCGGGACGATGTGCTCGCTGCGCAGGCGGTCCCTTTCCGACCGGGTATCGGCGCCTCGGTCACCCCGGGTTCCTTGATCGGCATGACGGCCGAATTCGCCGAGCACACCGGCTGAACCGGAATCGGCGAATCTCTCCCGAGGCGGCTCACCTTTGTACCCGATGCGAGCCCAGACGCGTTGAACGATCTGTGCGAATTCCATCACGGCGGCACGCTTCGTCGCCTCGTCCGGACCGGTACCGTTGATAGCCGCCTCGGCGGTAGCCGCCTTAGCGATGACATCCATGGCCTCTTTTGCCAGTTCGCGCTTGCCTTTCCGCTGTGCCATGTCCGCGGCGTCTCGTTGGTGCGCAGCGACGGACTTTTCCCGGCTCGCGATGGTCAGCTTGAATTTCGCTCCAGGCCCGACAGATGTCGCCTTCACGGTGTGCGCGGTCCCGTCGACCGAGAAACCGCCCGTGATCAAGCGCGTCAAAGTGGTCTTCCCCGCCTCGTATTTCGCCTTCACGTAGGCCTTGCCCTTGGCGTATGCGGCCTGGCCCCTCTCCTTCAGGCCGGTAGCGAACTTGCCCGCCTTCGTGCCCTTCATCTTCGCCAAGAATCTCTTGCCGTACTTCACGGCGACGCCGACGAGCTTGTCCACCACGCCACCGACCGGTTTCTGGACCGCGACCAACACGTTCTTCACCTTGTCGCCGATACCGCCGAGGCCGAGTAGGCCGGCGAGGCCGCTGATGAGCATGGGGACGGTCTTGGACAGGGTGGACTCGATCAGTGCGGCGACTTTGCCGACCCCGCCTCCGGCGATCGATTCGACGGAGTCGAGGACCGAGTCGACGAAATCCTTCAGGCGCTCGGCGTTGTCCACGAACCACATGACGGCGTCGTAGATCATCTTGCAGGCCTTGATGAACGCGGCCGCCGGATTGAGCAGGGAGATCAGCCAGGTGATACCCGCGGTGATGATCTTGGTGATGACGAATTCGCGAATCCGCCCCATCACCTGCTCTTTTAGGTCGGTGATCTTCTCGGCGATCCACTTCCACAGCCCCGGCACGCCCTCGGCGACGAGAGTCTTCACGAAGTCGACCCCGGTCTCGATCACCTTCATCGCTGGTTCACCGACCGCCTTGACGATGCGCGCGCGGATCGAGGTCCACGTCAGTCCGAGCAGCGACAGCAGCAAGGTGATGACACCGCGAAGATCGAACTTCTCCGGAAGGTCGATGCCGGCCTCGGCCAAGGCGCCGAACAACCAGCCCTGCAGACCTTTCTTCAAGTGCGACAAGATGTTCGACATGAAATTCGTGATCCCTGCCTTGACCGCATCGACGAACTTCCGCAGGAATCCGATCGGGTCGCGGATGATCTTCTCGACCGCGTTCGCTGCCCGCGCGAGAACCCCGAGCAGCATGTCCTTCAGCTTGCCGATGGTGTCGATCGCGCCACCGACGGCATCGACGGCTCTGCCCGCCAGGCCCTTGTTGTCTTCCTGAAGTTTCTTGATCTCTTCGTCGACGGCATTGCGCGCCTCGGTGTATTTGGCGGCTAGGTCCTCGACCAAAGCACCCTGCTTCTCAGCGATCGATTTCTCCAGCTCGTCGAACTGGGCGCCGATGTCGTTCGCGGCTTGCCCGGCAAGCTTCTGCAGATTCGCGGGCTGTTCGGCGACGAACTTCCGCACCTGCGCCCGGCCCTGCGCCACGCGATCCTTGGCTCGCCCCAATTCGGCGCCCACCGTATCGGCGATATCGGAGATGACCGCAGCCATCTTGGTCTCGTACAGCTGCTTCGACTGCAGAAACAGCTTGTTCGCCTCATCGGGCAGATCGAGCAGCAGGTCTTTCAGCCAGAGCCCCGGACCGAGCGGGCCGCCGTAGCGGCGTAGCTTGTACTGCCACATCCGCTCCTTGTGGTCGGCGGTGAATGCTTCCTTGGCCTGCCGCTCGCCGTCCTCGAACTTCCTCGACACCAGTGCGTCCAGGCCGCCGAGGATCTTCTCCACGTCGGTCTTGGTGGCTTCGAAGATCTTCGCGATCTCGCCGGTGATGCGTTTGCGCTCGGCCTCGTCCTTGGCCTTGGTGGCGTCCTTGCCCGCGCCCGCGCCCGCGCCCACGCCGCGCAGCGCCGCGCTTCTGGCGGCGGTCATCCCGGCCAGGCCACTGACGGAAGCGGCCTCGGCATGCCCGGTCGCGGCGGCCAGCGTCTGCGCTTCCTTCTCCCGCAACGCGGCCGGGCCGACGGCCTCGTGCGCCTGCATCTCCCTCTTGGCGACGAGCGCACCGGTGAACTCGGGTTCGTTCGAATCGGCGAGTTGATCGTCGGTGACCCCGGCTTCGGCCATCTTCGCATTCGTCTCGCAACTGCCGACGCCGAGCCGTACCTGCCCGGCCGCAGCGGGTTTCGGTGCGGCGGCGGCCGGATCCGGCGCTGCGATGGGCCGCGGCTCGACGACCGGCGCCATGGGCGTGACCGGCTTCTCCTTCGCAACGGATGGGTCCGGTGTCGCCCTTGCCGTTTCTTCGACATTCTTGACCGAAGCCGCCTTGCCCGCGCCGACCTTGCCCAGTACCTCGTTTTTCACCTGGTCGGCCTTACCCGAGGTCGCGAACTTGTCGGCCTCCTCGA
Source organism: Nocardia sp. NPDC057455 (assembly GCF_042802775.1). Classification (NCBI taxonomy): domain Bacteria; kingdom Bacillati; phylum Actinomycetota; class Actinomycetes; order Mycobacteriales; family Nocardiaceae; genus Nocardia; species Nocardia sp. NPDC057455. Next base: position 14,437 of record NZ_JBHVDM010000072.1, read on the forward strand.
GATTCTTCGGCGCCTTGGCCGCGACGGCCGTCGCTACCGCGGCGATGAACGCGGCCTTGTCGAAAGCGATGGGTTCGGCGGCTTCCATCTTGGCGGTGTGAGCTACCGCGGCCTGCGCTTGCTTGTCGTCGGCGGGCGCGACTGCGGCGTCCTGCGCGGCCTTCACCTCCTTCGAAGGAGCCGGATGCGCCTTGGCCGCTGCCGATCCGACCGCGAGATTCTTCTCCGCGGCCGCGAATTTCGGGTCCTGGCCGGGCGTCATCGGCGTCGGTGCGACAGGCGGAAGACACGCTGCGCCGCCCGCGACCCCCGCGCTCAACCGTTGCGCGACGAACGAGGCGACCGCAGCGTTGCCCGCGGACACCTGGAGTCGCCGCAGCACGCCCGCCCCACTCGCAGTCGGTGGCGTTTTTACCGAACCACGATGTGGTTCAGCAGTTTTAGGCCTAAGTGCAGGTTCGGGCATCTCGGCTCCAGCGAGGACGGTGGGGCGACCTAGGCGGACTGCTCCTCTTCCTCACTTTCGGTGCGCTGCACGTACGTCTGCGCTGTCGTCTCGTCCTCTTCGGGTTCCTCGGCACGTTGGACGGCGTGATCATCCGCGTAGCGTTGCACCTCGGCCGGACCCGTGACCTGCGGCGACGCGGGCACGGACAACACCCGGTCGGCATTGGCGACGGCTTCGCGTTCGAAGCGGTCGGACGGATCGCTGATCTTCAGCCCGCCACCGGTGTCGGTGCCGTCGACCGGTCCGTTGCGTTGCTGCACCACATGGGTCAGCTCGTGGGCGAGGGTGTGCCGCCCGGCCGAGGAGGACGGATCATAGGCGTCCCGCTGGAACACGATGTTCGAGCCGACGGTGTAGGCGTGGGCGTTCACCGATTTCGCCGATTCGTGAGCGGCACCGTCGGTGTGCACCCGGACGTCACCGAAGTCCTGGCCGAACCGTGATTCCATATCGGTGCGCACCTCGGGCTCCAGCTGCTGCCCGCCGCCCGACCCGACAACCTGGTGGACCGGCGACTGTTCCTCGAACAGCGTCGCCGTTCCCGCGTTTCCGGCCGCGCGCTGTAAGCCCACCCAGCCGGTCGGCGACACAGCCTCCAGTCGCCCGGACAGCGCCGCCCGCATCTGCAACGCGGACTCCGGTTCGGCCACCCGGCCGGACTTGGGCCGCAGCGCACTATCGACGTTCTCGTGCTCGTGTTCTCGCATGGGTGCCTCACTTGACGTGTCGATCTTTGTCCGCGGCGTTGTCGGACGCCGCGGCTGTGCGAGATTGCGGCGGAACGCAGACGTGGTCGTTCTGCGTCGCTTCCCGCCAGACATAGCCCTGCACGCAGGTGTCGGGACCATAGGTGTGGTCGGTGGAACTCACTCTGGACTTCGCCTGATCGTTCTCGGTCTTCGTGCGGTCCGCGGTCGCCTGTAGGACGCAGACCGGGTCGTCGGGAGTGGCCGACCGGAAAACGAAGCCGGATTTGCAGGGTGGGCCCTGGGACACCACCACGGTGACCTCCGAACCCGACCTGATCTGCGCGCCGGCGGCGGGGGTGGTGGACAGCACGGCGCCCGCGGCCACCGTGGTGCTCGATTTTCCGCCGAGCTTGGGTTTCAGCCCGAGGGCCTCCAGCTCGGAGAGCGCCTTCGCCTTCGCTTTTCCGGCCAGGGCGGGCACCTCTACCGGCTTCGGGCCACTCGACACGTACACGGTCACCGCGGATCCTTTCGCTGCCGGTGTTTCCGCCGCCGGGTTTGTGGCGGTCACCCTCCCTTTGGCCACGGCGTCGTCCGCCCTGGCGACCGTGGTGACGGTCAAGCCTTTGTCCTCGATCTTCGCGACCGCCTCCGCTTCGGACAGACCGGTGACATCGGGCACCGGAATCTGCTCCTTGCCGTTGCCTGTCCCGTTCTTGTCGTCGCCTGGGCCTGCACCCGAAGTCGGGCCCGCCGATGTGGAGGTAGGCGCCGGGCCCGACGAGACGGCGAGAACCACCTCGCTACCCCGGGCTTTCTGCTCCCCGGCCGCCGGCGTGCTGGTGATGACCGTCCCTTTGGCGATCTCGGGACTCTGCTGATCGAATTGCCGGACGGTGAATTCGGCGGCCCCGAGCGCCTTCTGCGCATCGGCCAAAGCCAGTCCCAAGACATTGGGCACTTCGATCAGGCATTCGCCCTCGCACGGCCCGATCGACACATACAAGTTGACCGGTGAACCATCGTCCAGTTCCTCGTTGGCGCGCGGCTCCGTAGCGATGGCCTGCCCGAACGGAATTCCGGTATCGACCTTCGGGATGTACACAGGGCGGTACCCGGCCTCCCGCAGGGCGTGTTCGGCGTCCGCCCGGCTCTTGCCCGCGACGCTCGGCACCTTGTCCCCCGGCAGCAGCGCCACCACCGCGAGCGCCAGAGCCACCACCACCGCCGCCGCGACCGGAACCCACCAGGGCAGGATCGGCACCTGGTTGCGAACGCCGTTCAGCACGATCGGCGTGCCACCGTCCGCGCGGGTGACCTGCGCGGTGAACGGATGGGATTCGGTGCGCCCGAACCACTTGCGTGCTCCTCCGATCAGTACCGCGGTCTCCGCGTCGGCACCGGGCGCGAGCCTGGCGACCGCCTGTGGCGGCTCGAATGTCAGCGCTCCGGTGCGATCGGTGAGCACGATCTGCGCGGCCAGGGGGACGTTGCCCGCGTTCGTGGTCGCGACCATATGCTTGCCCGGTTTGCGGCCGCGGCTGGTCTCCGGCCGCAGCTGCGCCTGCACTTCGGTGAACGAGCCGACCGCCAACGTGCCCGAAACGCTGTCGGACACCTGCGTGTTCACCCGGGACCGGACACCGGCCAGGAAGGGCGCCCGCCCCGCCCGCAGCCTGGGATCGCGGGGCGGCGTGAACCGCAGCACCGCGGTGACCTTGTCGTCCGGGAAGACACTCAGCACAGCGGGCTCCAGGTGCGCGAACGGCCGCATGGGACCGGACACACCCAGTTCGAATTCCTCCACGCGGGTGCCGGTGTTGTGCACGGTGAGCGTGGTGACCACCGTGGAGCCGGGATCGACGGCCAGCTGACTCTGTTCGATGGCCAGGTGAACGCCATAGCGCTGCCGGCTTCCCGGTGCGGCTGGGACGACGGAGTGCCGGGGCGTGGCCGGGGCGACGCCCGCCGCCGCGGTGGCGTCGGCACGCACCCCGCTCGGCTGCTCGCGCACCTCCGCGGCCGTGCTCGTCGCCCACCCCAGGTAGGTGCGGCACTGCGGGTTGACGCAGAACTCGGCGTCGGTCGAATTCGGCGTCCCGCAGTTCGAGCAATCGCGCACGGCTCACCTCCTCTTGTCGGATGAGTCGAGTATCGGCCGGGGTGACGGCGGGGACAGTCGGCCGACGTGACGGCGCGAGGGAAGCACTTCCTGCCCGTTGGGGCACCGGAATCTGCCCCTGCGGGCACTACTGGCGCACGGAGTCGTGGTAAGGCCCGAATTCCCTGGCCAGCGTGAGTCTGCCGAGCTTGCGGTATTCCCGGTGCACGCCCGCGACGAGATCGGCGGTGCACAGTTCACGTCCGGCGCCCGCGGCCAAATAGGCCGCGGTGATCACCGCCGAACGGATATTGCCGCCGGACAACTCGAAGGCATGGGCACAGAAGTCGAAGTCGAGGTCGTCACTGCGCGGGATTCTGGTGCCGACGCAGCGCTCCCACAGGCTGCGGCGCGCCTCCTCGTCCGGCGTCGGGTAGTTCACCACCACGTCCAAGCGCCGGGTGAACGCGTCGTCGAGGTTGGCGCGCAGGTTGGTCGCCAGGATGGCCAGGCCGTCGAACGATTCCATCCGCTGGAGCAGATAGGCGCTTTCGATGTTGGCGTACCGGTCGTGTGAGTCACGCACCTCGGTACGACGGCCGAACAGAGCGTCCGCCTCGTCGAACAACAGCACCGCGTTGACCCCGGCCGCCGCGACGAAGATGCGCTCCAGATTCTTCTCGGTCTCGCCGATGTACTTGTCCACGACGGTCGCGAGATTCACCGTGTAGAGATCGAGGCCGAGATCTGCCGCGATCACCTCCGCCGACATCGTCTTGCCGGTCCCGGAGTCCCCGGTGAACAGCGCGGTCACGCCGCGCCCTCGCCCGCCGCCCGGGCGCATCCGCCATTCGTCGAGCACCACGGCGCGTTGCCGGGCGCGCAACGCCACCTCGCGCAGTTGGCTCAGCACCGGTTGCGGCAGTACCAGATCCGGCCAGCCGACCGACGGTTCGATGCGCCGGGCCAGCCGCTCGAGCCCGGCGCTGTTCTGAGCGCGGGCGCCGAAGCGCAGATCTTCGACGGACACCGGGCGCCCGGCGAGTTCGGCCCGGGTCGTAGCCGCGGCGGCGGCTCGAACGACCTGTTCCGGGGTCAGCACGAATTGCATGGTCGCTCGCGCCGCATCGAGCCCGCCGTGCAATCGGTCGGAGAGGACGGTTTGCCACATCCGAGAGCGGTCCCCGGCGCTGGGCGGATCGACGTCGAGCGGCACCGGCTGGCGCCGGGCCCACGCCGGGTCCCACACCGCGCTGCCCACCAGCACGACGGTCGCCTCGGCGTCCGCGAGCGCACGGATGATCTCGGGCCGCTCGGCGAGTCCGTCGACCCCCGCGGCCACCAGCACGGCGCCGGACAGGCGCGCCTCGAGCATCGCCGCCGGAAGGACGGCCGGCTGGTCGACGACCAGGGAGAGGTCCACGATCAGGACGCCGCGACCGAGGTGGCGTGCTGCCGTCACAGCGACCGCCGTACCGCCGCCACCGGGCCGTTCGCGCAGGTAAACCACCACTTGCCGATTGGACAGGGCAGCGACCAACCGCTCGTCGGGCTGGTCGGATTCGGGTGGGGCGGAGACGATTGCCTGCGACAGCTCGGGAGCGGGCGCGTCATCGCCGAGCAGGTACGCCACGACGCGGTCCGGCACACGCGACGTCCGCGCCAGCAACGGACGGTCGGTGTCGTCCATCGTCACCAGCCCGCCCCGGACCAGCGCGCTCTCGGCGCTGAAGCGCGCGCGTCCGGCAGCGGCCGCCGCGGGCACGCCACAGAGCGAAAGCGCCAGCCCCACCGTGGCTCTGCGCCGCGTCACATCGTCGTTGAGGTAGCCGTAGAGCCATTCGAAGCGGGCGTCCACATCCGGTGCGAGTGCTACCAAGAGGATTTCGGCGTCGAGCCCGTCCAGCCCGAATTCCTCGATCACCCAGGCCAGACGCACCCGCTCACCCGCGGAACGCGCCGCCGCGGCAGCCGCTTCCGCTTCGGCGGCGCGTCGCGACTCCAGCGGATCGGCGGCGAGCGGCTCACGCGCCGAGTTCAGCAACCGGTCGACCGCGTCGTCGGACAAATACAGGCCGCGGAACGGGTCATCCGGTTGCGGATCGTCCGCGCGCCGCTGCGCCACCGCGCGCCGTACCCGTGCCTCGATGACAGCCAGACGGGCGAGCAGATGACGCAGGCTCGCGGTGCTCACGGCCGCTGCTCCATAGCTCTGCCGCGCGGCGCGTCGGCAGCCGAGCCGCGCCGGTCGCGCATCCCGACCGAAACACCCTCGCGTGCGGGCGCGGCCGCCGGTATCGAGCGGCCTGCGTCCGCGGGCGCGGTGACCACCAGATCGAGCGATGGCTTCAACTCGCCGCCCAGCGCCGACCAGACGTCCGCGAACGACCGGTCCTCCGGCGGAGGCAACGCGATGTTCAGCGCCACGGGAAGACCGATCTCGGCCAGCGTTCCGCTCAGCGACTCACCCGGAATCGAGTCGTGGCGCAGGAAGCACGACAGCAGCGCGGACAGCAGGCGGTGCTCGTCCTCCGGCCGCTGCGTCCACGCCGTGATGAGGTACGAGAGCTTGAAATATCGCGGCCCCTGATGCCTGCGCACGACGACTCGATTGTCGTCGTACTCGTTGATCAGGCCGCGCTGCCGACGGCGCAGATCCTCGCGGATGTCGTAGAGAAACAGGTTGACCGTCGGCGCATTACGCCGCGCCGCCCACTCTTTCGTCGGCGCGTCGAACACCACGTCGACCTCGTTGCGGTCGACGGCGTCCGCGCCGACCAGCGCCCGCAGCGCCTCGTCCACCTCGACGAACACTGTGCCACCCGCCCTAGATCAAACCTTGGCGCAGCGCGTAGGCGACCGCGTGTGACCGATTGCGCAACTGCAGCCTGCTGGTGATGTCGTGCAGCGCGTTCTTGATGGTGCGCTGGGAATAGCAGAGTTTGGCGGCGATCTCGGCCGTGTCGTCGCCCTCGGCGACCAAGCGCAGGATTTCGATCTCCCGGTGGGTCAGCCCGGTGAGGCTGAGCCCGCGCGGGTGCAACATCTGCCGCTGCAGGCGGCCGACCTGGTCGAGCAGCCTGCCGAGCAGATCGGGCGGCACGGTCCCCTCGCCGCGGGCCGCGGCGCACACCGCATGCGTCAGGCGTTCCGGGGTGGCGTCCTGGCGGCGCACCAGCCCCGCGATCCCGGCTTCGACGGCCGCCGCCAGACTGTGTTCGTCGAAGTCGGCGGCCACCAGGACCGGTCGCCTGCCGTCGCGCTGCATCCGGCGCAGCACGCGCAACGTCTGCTCGTCGACCGTGTCGGCGACCACCAGCGCGACCAGCGCGCGGGCCGGATCGTCGACGACGGAGATCTCCGTGCGCGGCCGCAATTGAGCGATCAGGCCCGCTCGAGAGATCGGGTCTCGCGCTTCCACATAGATCGCGATTCTGTCCATCGTGCACCTTTCGGATACTCCGGCGCCGGCCCTACTCGGCGCCTGACATCGAGCCTGCGCGGACCACTAACCGTGCATTGAACGGGGACTAAACGCGCAGGTCGTTGCCCGTTCGGGCACGGTCTTCCCGGGCATCGGCGCAGGTCGGAAGCGGCGAGGAGCACCGCGAGCGCGGTTGTGCGGCACGGCTGTCGCCGAAAGGGGCGGATGCGAGCCCAGCGCAACGGCGCGACTCTGTGTGGCGTCCGCCTTCTTCTACCGCGGGAACACCGACGATGGTCCGACACCGACGCAGAACTCTCCGCCTGTCCGGCTCGCTGGCACTGCTCGTAGCAGTGGCCGCGCCGGTCGTGTTCGTCTGCATTACGCCGGCGCCTTTCCTCGCCGATCGAGGAGCGCGCGCCTGGGCCGAGCCGATCACCTCGCAGCCGGTGGTCACTCCCGCGCCGGCACCGCCCGCACGTTCCGCGCCGGTGACCACGGAACCCGTTGTCCCCACCCGCCCCGCCCCGCCGACGACCACGGCGGCGCGTGCGACGACAACGACTCTGCCGAGCACAACGGCCGACGCGTCGGTCACAGCGACGACACCGGGACCGTCCGCCACGCCGGTGTGCGGGACGGCGGGACAGACGACTGCCGGCGGCCGAGCCTGCCTCACCACACCCACCGCGTGCCCGACGACCACCGCGACGGCCGCGCCCGACTCCTGCACCACGACGACGACCGGCACGACGATCACCAACGCCCCTCCGACGACGACCGTGCCCGACCACACCACGACGTCCGCGCCCCCACCTCCCCCGCCCGATCCCCAGCAACCACCGGCCCCGGTGCACTACCGTCCACCGGAACGCGCTCTGCCGCTCGATCTTTCGCAGCCACCACCGTGCGTCGTGCTCAACGGGCCGATGGCGAAGGGCAGCTACACCGTCTCGTCCCCCTTCGGCATCCGCGGCGGCGAGTTCCACCGCGGCATGGATCTGGCGGCCGAGCGCGGCACCCCGATCTTCGCGGCGCTGGACGGCCGGGTGGTCGCCGCGGGGCAGGCGACGGGCTTCGGCAACTGGATCGTGGTCGACTCGACGACGTCCGATGGCCTGGTCTCGACCGTCTACGGGCACATGTACGACGACGGCATGCACGTCGCCACCGGCGACGTCGTGAAGGCAGGCCAGCACATCGCCGATGTCGGGAGCAACGGCGCGTCCAGCGGTCCCCACCTGCATTTCGAACTGTGGCAGGGCGGCAGGCTGCAGAACGGCAAGTTCGTCGACCCGGCTCCCCTGCTCGATCAGGCGGCCCCGGCGGCCGATCAATCGGCGTTGAAGATCGCGCATTCGATCGCCGACTGCGCCGTACGCCCCGGCGCCGGGCTCGCGCCGGGCAAGATTCCGGCGGAGTTCGTGCCGTGGTTGCGCAAAGGCGCCGCGGACTGTCCCGGCAGCGGTATCACCGCACCGCTGCTCGCCGGACAGCTGAAGGCGGAGAACAACTTCCGGCACGGGCCCGCCGCTCCCGTTTCGTCGAGTGGCGCCATGGGACCGGCGCAATTCCTGCCCGGCACCTGGGAGACCTGGCAGGTGGACGCGGACGGCGACGGCCGCGCCGACATCAACAGCATCGCCGACGCCGTTGTCGCCCAAGCTCATTTCATGTGCAAGAACTGGCGCGACTCGTCGGCGGGCGTCACCAGCGGCCACCTGCGCGGAGATGTTGTCGACCTGGCGCTGGCCGCATACAACGCGGGGTTCGGGGCGGTACAGGCGGCGCGTGGCATGCCTTCGGGCGGCGAATACACCACCCAGACCCAGCCGTACGTGCGCAAGATCCGCGCCTTCGAACGCGAATTCGCCGCGAGCGATTTCTCCACGACCGCCGGCCGGAACCCCGAGAACACTGCCAAGACGGTGGAGGCGGCCGAGCAGTACCTCGGCACCGCGTACACCTGGGGCGGCGGAAACACCAAGGGCCCCACCGAGGGCGGCTTCGATTCGCCGGGCCTGGCCACCTATGTGGCCTATGTCGCCACCGGTGGGGCGGTGACGCTCCCCCGCACCGTCCAGCAGCAGTGGACGAAAGGACAGGAACTGCCCGCCGACCGGGCCGGACCGGGCGTGCTCGTCTACACCGACTTCGGACCGAACGGGACGCCACGCCACGTCGGCATCGCGATCGGCGACGGGAAGATGATCCACGCGTCGGTCGAGGACGGCAAGGTCACCGAGGCGCCGATCCCGGCTGGCGCGAAGATCCGGAGTGTGTCATGACTCGAAACCTGTCGAGCGTCCTACTGGGAGCACTGGTGGCACTGGTGGCGGTCGGTTGCGCGGGAACTGTGCCGGGCTTGCCGCTGCCCGCCCCGCTCACCGCCGTCGAGACCGCCGACCCGCAGATCGTCCTGCGTGACGCTCTCACGACGATGTTCGGCTGGCGTCCGAGCACGGACACCTCCCCCGAAGACGCCTATGCCCGTGCCCGTCCCTACCTCACCGATCAGCTCGGGGCCCGCGCACGCGACCGTACCGAGGGCGGCTCCAAGACCCAGTGGAACGCCTGGGCGAAGGCCGGCGCGACGGTGCGGGTCGCGGTCGACGTCTCCAGCGACGAGCATCCGCCCGACCGGCCCGGCCGCATCGATCGCGTCGTGCTGATCAACCAGACCATCGCCGATCCGGACGGACATCCGATCGACACCATCGAGATGACCGCCTGGGCCACCGTGATCCAGACCGAGCAAGGCTGGCGCGTCCAAGCGGTGCGCTTCTGAGGAGGTTGCCGTGTCCATCCTGCGGTTCACGCTCATGCTCGCGGCACTGCTGGCCGCGACCCTCGCCGTCGGCTGCTCCGACCCCACCGGCAGCGACGCCCACGAGGGCGACAAAGAGGCGATCGCCACCATCCGCTCCGGGTTGCAGACGATGTTCACCTGGCACCCTGGCCCCGACCGGAGCCGGGCCGACGCCTACCGCCGCGCGGCACCTTGGCTCACCACCGAACTCGCCGCCGAATCGGGCAACAGCACCGAACGAGGCCCGGGCGCGCAATGGGACCAGTGGGCTCGCGACCGCTCCGGTGTCGAAGCGACCGTCCTGGTCATGGGCACCGAGCACACCCCCGACGGCCCGGACCGCATCGACCGGCTCGTACTGATCACCCAGGCCGTCAAGACGCCCGAAGGAAAGATCGTCGAAACCACCAGCCTCGACGCCCGCGTTCTCGTCCAGCGCACCGATCAAGGCTGGCGCATAGCGTCGATCGAATTCGTCTGATAACAACGAAGGCGCCCGAGAAGATCTCAGGCGCCTTCGTGTTTCAGCGGATCAGTGGCGGCGACGGGACTTCGGGCCGCGCCGACCCTTCGACTCCGCGCGGGCCGCCTCGCGACGCTCGCGGCGGGTGGGCTGCGGACCACCGTCCGCGCCGTATTCCTCGGCGTCGCTGTGCACCGCGGCACGGCCGCCCTCGTCGGGGCCGGAGTAGCTGAAACCGCGCGGGGCGGTCTCATCGATTCCCCGGGCACGCAGGGCCGCCGGCGCGGCGTGCCCGTTGGCGACCCGAGCCTCCTCGGTGGGCAGAGCGGGCGGGGCGGGCGGTGCTCCGACCGGCGAACGCAGGCCGGGGCCGACGGCGACGCCTTCCGGCTGCGGCTGCTGCACCTCGACCTGCAGATTGAACAGGAAGCCGACCGACTCCTCCTTGAGACCGTCGAGCATCGCGGTGAACATGTCGAAGCCCTCGCGCTGGTACTCCACGAGCGGGTCGCGCTGCGCCATCGCGCGCAGGCCGATGCCCTCCTTGAGGTAGTCCATCTCGTAGAGGTGCTCGCGCCACTTGCGGTCGAGCACCGACAGCAGCACCTGCCGTTCCAGATTGCGCATGCTGCCCTCGCCCGCCAAGCCGTCGATCTCGGCCTCGCGGCGCTCGTACGCGTCGTGGGCGTCGTCCAGCAGCGCCTCGAGCAGCTCCTCGCGCGTCAGCTCGCCCGCTTCGCCGACAGCGGTCTCGCCGGTCAGCTCCCGGTAGTCCAGGCTCACCGGGTACAGCGTCTTCAGCGCCGTCCACAGCTTGTCCAGATCCCAGTCCTCGACGTAGCCCTCGGCGGTGGCGCCGTCCACGTAGGCGGTGATCACGTCGGCGATCATGCCCTGGACCTGGCCTTCCATGTCCTCGCCGCGCAGGATCCGATTGCGCTCACCGTAGATGATGGTGCGCTGCTGATTCATCACCTCGTCGTATTTGAGGACGTTCTTGCGGATCTCGAAGTTCTGCTGCTCGACCTGTGTCTGCGCGCTCTTGATGGCCTTGGACACCATCTTCGCCTCGATCGGCACGTCGTCGGGCAGGTTCAGCCGCGTCATGATCGCTTCCAGCGCGGCGCCGTTGAACCGGCGCATCAGCTCGTCCCCGAGCGACAAGTAGAAGCGGGACTCACCCGGGTCACCCTGCCGACCGGAGCGGCCGCGCAGCTGGTTGTCGATGCGGCGCGACTCGTGCCGCTCCGTGCCGAGTACGTAGAGGCCGCCCGCATCGCGCACCGCGTCGGCGTCCTCGGCGGTCTGGGCCTTCACCTGGTCCAGGGTGGGCAGCCAGGCGCGCTCGTACTCCTCCGGCGTCTCGACCGGGTCGAAGCCCTGCTTGCGCAGCAGGATGTCGGCGATGATGTCCGGGTTGCCACCGAGCACGATGTCGGTACCGCGACCTGCCATGTTCGTCGCGACGGTCACCGCGCCCGGCCTGCCTGCCTCGGCGATGATCTCGGCTTCCTTCTCGTGGAACTTCGCGTTCAGCACGTTGTGCGGGATGCCGCGCTTGGTGAACTGCTTGGACAGGTACTCCGAGCGCTCGACGCTGGTGGTGCCGATCAGCACCGGCTGACCGTTCTCGTGCCGCTCGGTGACGTCGTCGACCACGGCGGAGAACTTGGCTTCCTCCGTCTTGTAGATCAGGTCGGACTGATCGGCGCGGATCATCGGCTTGTTGGTCGGGATGGGAACCACGCCGAGGTTGTAGATCTGGTGCAGCTCGGCGGCCTCTGTCTCGGCCGTGCCGGTCATGCCGGAGAGCTTGTCGTAGAGGCGGAAGTAGTTCTGCAGCGTGATCGTGGCCAGGGTCTGGTTCTCCGGCTGGATCTCCACCCCTTCCTTGGCCTCGATCGCCTGGTGCATGCCCTCGTTGTAGCGGCGCCCGACCAGGATGCGGCCGGTGAACTCGTCGACGATGATCACCTCGCCGTCGCGGACGATGTAGTCCTTGTCGCGGGCGTAGAGCTCCTTGGCCTTGATGGCGTTGTTCAGGTAGCTCACCAGCGGCGAGTTGGCGGCCTCGTAGAGGTTGTCGATGCCGAGCTGGTCCTCGACGAACTCGACGCCCGCCTCGTGCACGCCGATCGTGCGCTTCTTGATGTCGACCTCGTAGTGCAGATCCTTCTTCAGCAGCGGCGCGATGCGCGCGAACTCGGCGTACCACTTCGAGGAGGCGTCGGCCGGGCCGGAGATGATCAGCGGGGTGCGCGCCTCGTCGATGAGGATGGAGTCGACCTCGTCGACGACGGCGAAGTTGTGCCCGCGCTGCACCAGGTCGTCCAGCGAGTGCGTCATGTTGTCGCGCAGGTAGTCGAAGCCGAACTCGTTGTTCGTGCCGTAGGTGATGTCGGCGCCGTAGGCCACCCGCCGCTGCGCGGGGCTCATGCCGGACAGGATCACGCCAACCTCGAGGCCGAGGAAGCGGTGCACGCGGCCCATCCACTCGGAGTCACGCTTGGCCAGGTAGTCGTTGGTGGTGACAACGTGCACACCGTCACCGCTGATCGCGTTCAGGTAGGCGGGCAGCACCGAGGTGAGGGTCTTGCCCTCACCGGTCTTCATCTCGGCGATATTGCCCGTATGCAGCGCGGCGCCACCCATGATCTGCACCTTGTAGTGCTTCTGGTTGAGCACCCGCCAGGACGCCTCACGCGCCACCGCGAACGCCTCGGCCATCAGCTGGCCGAGTGGATCGGTCTCGCCTTCCTCGGCCATCTCGGCGTAGCGTTCGCGGAACTCGTCCGTTTTGGCCCGTAGCTCGGCGTCGCTGAGGTCTTCGTAGTCCGGTTCGAGGGCGAGGACCTGGTCGGCGAAATGCGCGAGCCGCTTGACCATGCGACCCTCACCAATCCGTAGCAACCTCGTCAGTGTCAGCGCAGGCACGGGTCTCGTCAGTCCTCTGGTCGGTGTGTCAAATCGTGTCGTCGGCCCCCGGGCCGGTGCGGGCCCACGCGGTTGCGCGGAATCCGCTGCAACTCTCATGGTAATGCTCTGTCGGATGCCAGCGCCTGCGGCGCTGCGTGTTCTCGGCTGTGCCGGTTCGGCCGCGACTCCGTCGCGGCGTTCCCGGCCACTCTATGACTCGCATCCGAGCGGCCGCCGTTGCGGACGTTTCCATCGTGCATCTCGGTGCGCGCTGTGATCGAATCGAATCGCCGAGTTCGAGCGGGCCTGCATGCCACGGAACCCGCGGGCGCGGGAATAGGGTGTACAGAATTCGTCGGAATTGTCGCAAAGCCCGGGAAACGGTTGCTGCGGCAGCACAATGAAGCGGGGACGGCATCGGGAAAAGGAGTACCGGGCAGCGTGATCACGAGACTGACGCCGCAGGACACGGCCTTCTACCGGCTCGAGTCGAGTAGCAATCCGGTCCATATCGGCTCTCTCGCGATCGTGCGGAACACCGAACCCGGTGACGGCGCGGGCCGGACGATTCTGGACTACGACCGGCTGGTCGACCTGGTCGAGAGCAGGCTTCCGATGGTGCCGAGGTACCGCCGCAAGGTGCGTGAGATCCCGCTGTCGCTCGGGCGGCCGGTCTGGGTCGAGGACAGCCGGTTCGATATCACCTACCACATCCGGCGCTCGGCGCTCCCCGGTCCCGGCACCGACGAGCAACTGCACGACCTGGTCGCCCGGCTCACCTCACACCCCTTGGACCCGGCCCGGCCGCTATGGGAGATGTACCTGATCGAACGGCTGTCCGATGGCCGCTGCGCGATCTTCACCAAGACGCATTCCGCCCTGGTGGACGGGGACACCGCGCTGGAGATCGGTCACGTCATCCTCGACGCGGGGCCCGCGCCGCGCGAATTGGCCGGTGACGACTGGATCGCGCCGCGCGAGCCCGGCGAGGTCGAACTGCTGGTGGGCGCGCTGGCCGATCTCGCCGCGCAGCCACGCAAGGCGCTGGAAGTGGCCCGCGACGCGAGCGCGGGTGCGTTCGCGGTGCTCGGGACGGCGGGCAAGGCGGTCGAGTCCCTGGTCGCCGCGGTACGCACCGCGGCGACCGGTGCGCCCGCCAGTCCCCTGAACACCCGTACCTCGCGGAACCGGCGCTTCGACGTGGTGCGCACCGACCTGGCGGACTACCGCACCATCCGCAAGCGTTTCGGCTGCTCGATCAACGACGCGATCCTCGCGGTGGTGACCGGCGCACTGCGCAACTGGCTGCTTTCGCGCGGGGAAGCGCTCACCGAGTCGACCGCGCTGCGGGCGGTGGTGCCGATGTCGGTTTACGTCGAGGGAGCAGACGGCGAGCAGGCGCAATCGGCGAGCGAGGTGTCGTCGTTCCTGATCGATCTGCCGGTCGGCGAACCGAACCCGGTGATGCGGCTGTCGCACATCGCGCACGCGACCGAATCGAACGGACGTCAGCGGCGCGGCGTCCGCGCGCGTACCCTCGTGCACCTGGCCGGTTTCGCTCCGGCCAGCCTGCACGCGATGAGTGTGCGCGCGGCGAGTACGTTCGCAGAACACACGTTCAATCTGGTGATCACCAACGCGCCGGGTCCGCAGGCGCCGATGTACATCGGCGGCGCGCGGATGCTGGAGATGTACCCGGTGTCGCCACTGCTGCGCAATCAAGCGTCGAGTATCGGGATCACGTCCTACGACGGACGGGTGTTCTACGGTCTCAACGCCGACCGCGACGCGATGGCCGATATCGGCGTGCTCGCCACGGCGGTGCGCGATTCCATGGAGGAGATGCTCGGTGCCTGCGTCTGATCAGAACAAGCTGCGGGTCTACATCCCGGCTACGGTGCCGATGCTGCGCGAGCTGGTCGAGAACCGGGAATTGGCCGCCGTCGGAGGGACCGCGTTCGCGGTGACGCCCGCCCTGCGCGAGGCCTACGCCTCCGGCGACGAGGAGGAGCTGGGCGAAGTCGCCATGAACGAGGCCGCCCGCGCCTCGCTGCGGCTGCTCGCCGCCGAACGCGAGGCGATCGGATCGTCGGAGGATTCCGAGAACGAGGCCGCGCCGCCCGCGGGCGGCAGCCCTGTCTATCGCCGCGCGGTGATCGCCGCCGACGTGACCGGGGCGAAACTGCGGCCCGACCTCGACGACGCGGTGGTCCGGCTGGCGGGTCCGATCGGCTATCAGCAGATCGCCTCGGTGCACGTCGATCTCGCCGACGCCGAACCGCAGGTGGCCAAGGCCGTCGACGTGGTGGACGCCGCCGATCTCGGCGACACCGACGCGGAGTTCGTCCTCGGGGACGCCGAGGACCATCAATTGGCCTGGTATGCCGCTCAAGAGCTGCCGTTCCTGCTCGAACTGCTCTGAATCGCGACGAGGTACGCGGCCTCGCCCGCCGCCATAACCTACGATGCCGTAACCTTGCTGGCGAGGCCTCCGACCGGCGAGACGGCGGCCTGCGCATCCGACGACAGGGAGATCAACGGCAGCGATGGGTTCGAAAATTGGGAGCTTTTCCGTCCGAAGCGTCCGCGCGTGGCTGGAGGCGCCCGCCGCAAGCGTCGCCGAGCGCGGCGGCAAGCTGAACGTGCTGCGTGGCGCCGTGGCGCGGGTGACAACGCCATTGCTGCCGGACGACTACCTGCACCTGGCCAACCCGTTGTGGTCGGCTCGCGAACTGCGTGGACGCATCGTGGAGGTGCGCAAGGAAACCGCCGACTCCGCGACGCTGGTGATCCAGCCGGGTTGGGGCTTCGACTTCAAATACCTGCCCGGCCAGTACATCGGCATCGGCATGCTGGTCGACGGACGCTGGCATTGGCGCTCGTATTCGCTCACCTGTCCGCCGAATTGGTCGGTGCCCGGCCACGGCGGTAAGCGGCTGATCTCCATCGCCGTGAAGGCGATGCCGGAAGGCTTTTTGTCCAGCCACCTGGTCAGCGGCGTGCCGGTCGGCACCATCGTCCGGCTGGCCGCCCCGCAGGGCGGATTCGTGTTGCCGTACCCGCCGCCGGAGAAGGTGTTGTTCCTCACCGCGGGCAGCGGTATCACCCCGGTGATGTCCATGCTGCGCGCGATGGACCGTCGCGAGCTGTTCACGGATGTGACGCACCTGCACTCGGCCCGGACCGCCGAAGACGTGATGTTCGGTGCGGAGCTGAGCGCGCTGCACGAGCGCAACCCGAGCTTCCACACCCGTCTGCATCTCACCGCCGAGAAGGGAAAATTCGCACTCGCCGAACTCGATACCGAGTTCCCGGATTGGCGCGAACGACAGACCTGGGCATGCGGCCCGGCCGGGATGCTCGACGAGATCGAGAACCACTGGCGCGAGGCGGGCCTGTCGGACCGGCTGCACGTGGAGCGCTTCGAAATCGAGCGCTCCGCGGTGGGCGAGGGCGGCACGGTCACCTTCGGCAAGACCGGCCGTACCGTCGATGCGGACGGCGCCACCAGCCTGCTCGAGGCCGGTGAGTCCGTCGGCGTGCAGATGCCGTTCGGCTGCCGGATGGGCATCTGCCAGACCTGCGTGGTCACGTTGTCCTCCGGCCACGCACGCGACCTGCGCAACGGTGAGGAGCGCCGGGAAGGCGACAAGGTGCAGACGTGCATCTCGGCGGCGGCGGGCGACTGCACCCTGGACGTGTAGTTCACCAGGTACCCTCGAGGTGGATCGAGTATGAAAGGACCCCGGTGGCCATCACCGACATCAAGACGTTTGCCCACCTGACGGCGGCCGATATCGAGACACTGGGGCAGGAGCTGGATTCCATCCGGCGTTCGGTCGAGCTGTCCCGTGGCGAGCGCGACGCGAAGTACATCCGGCGCGCGATCGCGGCGCAACGCGGTCTCGAAGTGGCGGCCCGCGCCGTGCTGTTCGGCAGCCGCAACCGCTGGGCGTGGCTGACCGGCACCGCACTGCTGTCGGTCGCCAAGATCATCGAGAACATGGAGCTCGGGCACAACATCAGCCACGGGCAATGGGACTGGATGAACGACCCGGAGATCCACTCCAGCTCGTGGGAGTGGGACATGACCGGCCCCTCCGCGCAGTGGCGCCGTGCGCACAACTACTCCCACCACACCTACACCAACGTCCTGGGCAAGGACGAGGATCTCGGGTTCGGCATCCTGCGGATGACCCGCGACGAGCAGTGGCGGCCGATCAACTTGGTGCAGCCGCTGGCCAACCTGCTGCTCGCCGCGACCTTCGAGTGGGGCATCGCGCTGCACGACTGGAGCATCGAGAAGGAACTGGCGGACACGCCGCCCTGGGAAGTCGCTTCCGGGCCCAATGTGGAGTTCGCCCGCAAGATCTGGCGCCAGGTGGCCAAGGACTATCTGATCTACCCCGCGCTCACGGGTCCGGCGTTCAAGCACACGCTGAAGGCGAACGCGGCGGCGAACCTGGTGCGCAACCTGTGGGCGTACGCGGTGATCTTCTGCGGCCATTTCCCCGACGGCGCGGAGAAGTTCACCGTCGAGCAGCTGGAGAACGAGACCAGCGGCGAGTGGTACCTGCGCCAGATGCTCGGCAGCGCGAACTTCAAAGCGGGGCCCGCTATGGCGTTCATGAGCGGCAACCTCTGCTACCAGATTGAGCACCACCTGTTCCCCGACCTGCCGAGCAACCGGTACCCCGAAATCGCGGCACGGGTGCGCGAGCTGTGCGACAAGTACGACCTGCCCTACACCACAGGGTCGCTGGGCAAGCAGTATCTGCTGGCCTTCCGCACGATCCACAAGCTGGCGCTGCCGGACCGGTTCCTCAAGGCGACCGCCGACAACGCGCCCGAGACCTCGTCGGAACGCAAGTTCGCCGGAATCACGCTGCCGTCGCTGGGCGCGGACTCCACGCATTGGCTGCGCATTGATCCGGAGACCGGCAAGCGGCGCGGTCTGCGTTCGGCGCTGCACGAGGCGAAAGTCGCGTTGCAGGAGAAGGCACGGCAGGAAAAGGAGATGCTGCGCGAGGCCAAGGCGGCCCTCAAAGAGAAGGCCGGACACGAGCGGCAGGTGCTGCGCGAGGCTACAGTCGCATTTCAGGATCGAGCCCGCCAGGAACAAGCCGCGCTACGCGAAAAGGCCATGCGGGACAAGCGTTTTCGGCTTCGCCGAAGGGTACGGTAACTTACCAGCCGAGCATCGGGATCGCAATAGGGTATTTGACACATCCATGCGACGCATCTCGCAACCTACGCTCTCGTAACTTACGGTAAAGTAACCCGTATGGCGATCTCGGATGTCAAGGAATACGCACATCTCACCGAGGCCGACGTGGAAGCACTCGGCGCGGAATTCGACGCGATCCGGCGGGAAATCGAAGCCTCGCGCGGCGAGCGCGACGCGAAGTACATCCGCAATGTCATCAGGTTGCAGCGAGCCCTCGAGATCAGCGGCCGGGCGGTGCTGTTCGCCAGCCCGGTGCGCGCCGCGTGGCTGGCCGGCGTCGCCCTGCTCGGCACCGCCAAGATCATCGAGAACATGGAGATCGGGCACAACGTCATGCACGGGCAGTGGGACTGGATGAACGATCCGGAGATCCACTCCAGCTCGTGGGAATGGGACAACACCGGTGCGGCAAAGCACTGGAAGCACACCCACAACTACCTGCACCACAAGTACACCAACGTGCTCGGCATGGATGACGACATCGGCTACGGCCTGCTGCGGGTGACGCGCGACCAGCGCTGGAAGCCGTTCAACCTGGGTAACCCGATCTACAACCTGGTGTTGCAGCTGTTCTTCGAGTACGGCGTCGCCATCCAACACCTGGAGCTGGGCAAACTGGCGGCGGGCCGGTACAAGCCCGGCTCCCCCGAGCGGGCCGATTTCGAGCGCAGGCGCGACGAGGCGCTCACCAAGATGGGCAAGCAGATCCTCAAGGATTACGTGGTCTTCCCCGCCCTCACCGGTCCGGCGTTCTTCTCCACGCTGACGGCCAACCTGGCCGCCAACGCGATCCGCAACGTCTGGTCCAACGCGGTGATCTTCTGCGGGCACTTCCCCGACGGGGCGGAGAAGTTCACCAAGGCCGACATCGACGGCGAGACGCACGGCCAGTGGTATCTGCGCCAGATGCTCGGCAGCGCCAACATCTCCGGCGGCCCGGTCCTGCACTTCATGACCGGCAATCTGAGTCACCAGATCGAACACCACTTGTTCCCCGACCTGCCCAGCAACCGGTACGCCGATATCGCTGTGCGGGTGCGCGAGCTGGCCGACAAATACGACCTGCCCTACACCACCGGCTCGCTGCCGGTGCAGTACTTCAAGGCATGGCGCACCATTCTCAAGCTGGCGCTGCCCAACAAGTACTTGCGGGCCACCGCCGACGACGCGCCGGAGACCGCCTCGGAACGCAAGTTCGGAGGTAGCGCCAAAGCCACCGTCGATCCCGTGACCGGCAGGCGTCGCGGTCTGCGCACCGCGCTCGCCCAGGGGCGCAGGCGGCTCGCCCGGCGCGGCACGCCCGCGGCGCGCTGAGATCCGACCCGCGCGGCGACGTCGGCTCGGTCCGAAATCCGAGCCGACGGATAGCATGGTTCGCTCGGGCGGGCCATGTGCGGTGGGTTCGCCGAATTTGATTGACTCAGGCGGTGCATCCTGAGGTTCTTAGCGTCTATGAGGCCATCCGGCGCCGCCGCGACGTGCGCGCGGAATTCACCGGCGACGTCGTGGACGAGGCGACGCTGTGGCGGCTGCTGGATGCCGCACACCGCGCGCCCAGCGTAGGGAATTCGCAGCCCTGGGATTTCGTGGTGGTCCGCGATCCGGCGACGCTGCGCGAGTTCGCCGACCATGTGGCGCGCAAGCGCATCGAGTTCCGGGACGCGCTGCCGCCCGAGCGTGCCGCCACCTTCGAGCCGATCAAGATCGAGGGCATTCTGCAGAGCGGTACCGGGATCGTGGTCTGCTACGACCACGAACGCGGCGGACCTCAGGTGCTCGGTCGGGCCACGGTGCCCGAAACCGGTATCTACTCCGCGGTTCTCGCCATCCAGAACCTCTGGCTGGCGGCCACCGCCGAAGGCGTCGGCGTCGGGTGGGTGTCGTTCTATGATCCCGGGTTCCTGTCCGACCTGATCGGGCTCCCGGAGGGCGTCCGCACGGTCGCCTGGCTGTGCGTCGGGCCGGTGCACGAATTCCAGCGCGTCCCCGATCTCGAGCGCTTCGGCTGGCGCGCGGGCAGACCGCTCACGGAAGCGGTGCACCGCGAAATCTATCGCGGCTGATCTCCGCGTCCCGGTTGCGCATCGTTACGCAAATGTGTGGATCGTTCATGGTTCAATCGGATGCCCACGGGGTACGACATGGGCGAAACTGCCTCTGACGCAGTGCTCTTCATGTGGTTTTCGTCGGTTCCAGGAGGTTTTGCACATGGCCAATGTCGATGCTGTTCGGCTGTCGAGCGAGCTGGGCATCGATCTGGCACAGGCGACGTTGCGCCTGCGTCGGGAAGGCGCCCCCGGCGAGACCAGGCACCAGACCTGTCTGCGGATTCTCGCGGACGAGGGGCGTAAGCGGCGGGGCGGCACCGGCAAGGCCTGAGGACGCTGCCCGGCTGCGGTAGCCGAGCGACCGCCGACCGGCGCGGGACTCCCGGTCGGCCGGCGGGTACGGCACACCGGTCGGGTCAAACGCGTTCGAGCACCGCCGACGCGCCGATGCCGCCCGCGGCGCAAATCCCCAGCAGTGCCGTGTTCTTCCCCGTGCGAGCCAGCTCGTTGGCCATGGTGGTCACCATGCGCGCCCCGGTGGCCCCGAACGGGTGGCCGAGCGAGATCGAGCCACCGTGCACGTTCAGCTTGTCGATATCCACCGCACCGACCGCGGTGTCGCGATCCAGCCGGGTCTTGGCCCACTCGTCGCTGGCCAGCGCGCTCAGCACCGCCAACGTCTGAGCGGCGAAGGCCTCGTGGATATCGACGAGATCGGCGTCGTCCAATGACATCCCGGCCTTCTCCAGCGCGCGAGGCATCGATATGGCGGGACCGATCAGCACCTGATCGGTCGGGTCGACGCTCACGTAGCTCCACGACCGGAACGCCGCCAACGGCCGATACCCGAGTGCATGCGCTTTCTCCTCGCTCATCAACAGCACCGCGGCGGCCCCGTCGGTGAGCGGGCTGGCGTTGCCTGCGGTCACGCTGCCGTCCGCGGCGAAAACCGGCTTCAGAGCGGCCAGTTTCGCGATGCTGGTGTCACCGCGCACCAGACCGTCGCTCAGGATCTCCGCGTCTTCGGGAGTGCGGACCCGCAATACTTCGTCATCGAACCGGCCGGACTCGATGGCGGCCGCCGCGCGGTGGTGCGAGCGGGCGGCGAACTCGTCCTGGTCCGCGCGACTCACGCCGTGGATACGAGCCATCTTCTCGGCTGATTCGCCCATCACCTCGCCGGTGGTGCGCTCGGCGATCCTGGGCCGGCTCGGCAGCAGATCGGTGAACGGCGCGAGGCGTGCGACCGCGGAGAGATAGTCCTTCGGCTTCGGCTTGCCCAGCGCCAGCGGCGCCGCCGCGTGTACGACCTTCTGCGGCAGTTTGACCTCGGCATTCGACGTGGAATCACTGCCGCCCGCGATCATGATGTCGTACTCGCCCCGCTCGATCGCGGCCGCGGCCGAGGTGACCGCCTGTAACCCGGAGGCGCAGGCCCTGGTCACCGTGTAGCCCTCACAACCCGGGTCCAGCCGCAAGTCCAGCGCGATTTCCCGGGCGATGTTCGGCGCCGCGCCGGGCAGGATGACACCGCCCCAGACAATCGCCTCCACGTGCGCGCCCGGCAGCCCGGTCCGCTCCAGCAGTCCCCGTACCGCGGCGTCGGCAAGCGCGATGGAATCCATCCGGGTGTATCCGGTGAACGCCCGCAGGAACGGCGTGCGCGCACCGGACACGATCACGGCACGGCGAGCAGCTTTGGTGGCCATGCGATTTCCTTTCGAAAGCCTCGAACCACCAACTTACTGCAAAGTAAGTTCACCGTCGACCCCCTTCGCCGACGGTGAACCCGACGTAGCGGCACTCCCCTCCACCGCCGCTGAACCGGTCCGCCGCGCGCCGTTGAGC
>NZ_JBHVDM010000073.1:0-36149 GCF_042802775.1 Nocardia sp. NPDC057455
GGCCCGCCGTACGCTCACACCCCTGCTCGACGCGTGCACCCTGCGCCCGTGCCGTTTGCGCGCACGACCCCCGCGGCGGTGCTGCGGGCGCATCTGGCCGAACCTCCGCCGCGCCTCGCGCAGTCGATTGACGCGGTGCTGGGATCTGCATGCTGTGCTCGCTCGCGGCCGGAAAGCCCGTGCGGCACTGGTTCGCGGTCGGCACCACCATCGAGGTCGTCGCGTTGGCCGCGATCGGGACCAACCGCAAGCAACATCCGGCCACCCCGGTCGGCATGGCTGGGTCGGCGGCCACCGCCGCAGGACTTCTCGGCGGCGTGCTGATCGCAGCGCTGCTCGATCCCGCGCGACCGCGAGACGCAAATCGAATCGCGCGGTCGTCCTCGCTGTGAGCAGCGCGGCGGCGGCTCCCGCCGACGGTCGATAAGCTGGCCCGGTGAGCGCACCAACCGCCGGCTCGGTCGCGATCGTCGACGACCTCGAGGCCGTCACGACCCGAGGTCCGGAAGACGATCCCGCGGCGATGGGCCTCAGCCGCGCCGACGTCGAGTCCCTGTGGGAGTCGGTGCAGGCGTGGTATCGACTGGGGACCACCCCCGCGATCCAGGTCTGCCTGCGCCGGGAAGGCAAGATCCTGCTGAACCGGACCATCGGCCACGGCTGGGGCAACGCGCCGGGCGACGGGCCGGATGCGGTGAAGGTCTTGGCCACTCCGGACACACCGTTCTGCGGGTTCTCCACCGCGAAGGGCGTCGCAGGCGCGCTGATGTTCATGCTGATCGAACAGGGCGCGTTCGCCTTCGACGACCGGGTATCGCACTACATCCCCGAATTCGCGGCCAACGGCAAGGCCGCCATCACGATCGGCGACGTGCTCTCGCACTCGGCCGGGATTCCTTTCGTGCCACCGCCGTACCAGGGCGTCGATCTGGTGCTCGACGAGGAACTGGCCGTGCGCGCGCTGGCCGACCTGGTCCCGAGCTGGAAGCCGGGACGTTTTCGGGTGTACCACGCGCTGACTCTGGGATTGGTCCTGCGCTTGCTGGTGCGGCGAGCGACCGGCAAGCCGATGCGCGAGCATCTCGCCGAGCAGGTGCTCGAGCCGTTCGGATTCCGCTGGACCAATTTCGGCGTGCGACCCGAGGACCTCGGCAAGGTGGTGCCCAGCGTGAAAACCGGTCCGGCGCCGTCTCGAACGGCGAGCTATCTGGCGCGTAAGGCGGTCGGCGGGCGAATGGACCGGGCGTCGCGCGCGGCGACCGACGCCTTCCTCACCGCCGAGTTGCCATCGGGGAATCTGATCACCACCGCGTCGGAGTTGTCGCGGTTCTACGAGATCCTCACTCGCGGCACACCGGACGGCCGCCGCATCATCCGGCCGGAGACGCTGGAGGAGGCGGTGCGCCCGGCGCGCTGGATACCCGGTGTCGCCGGACGCGTCAGCCGGGCCGGCTTCGAGCTCGGCGGGCGCAGGTCGAAATTCGGCCGCGACACCGGATCGCATTTCGGGCGTAGCGGCTTGACCACCCAGTACGGCTGGGCCGACCCGGCGCGCGGGCTGTCCGGGGCGATCCTGACCAGTGGCAAGGCCACCACCGACACCGAGCGACCGTGGCGGCTGGTCGCCCAGATCTCCGCCACCGTGCCTGCCGACCGGTAGCCAGGGCTGGGCGCCTGGCCGGATCGATCGCCTCCACCAGTGAGAACACCTTAGCCATCCGAACGATTTAGTCTGTTAACTCGCTTGTTGCCAACCCGTCGGGTTGTGCTAGCGCTAGCGGAACAGACTGACCCGTCGGCTCTTTGGCGGTGAAAGCGTTGGTGTTGATGAGGATTGATCATGACGTGGCGGTGAGCGGATCCCGGCACGAGATGTTTCCCGACGAACGCGGGCGGTTCGGCGTGTTCGGCGGCAGATTCGTTCCCGAAGGCCTGATGGCCGCGCTGCTGGCCCTGGAGGACGCCTACCGCCTCGCCTGCGCCGACCCCGGTTTCGTCGCCGAGTACCGGGAGCTGTTGCGGGACCGGGTCGGCCGGCCCACGTTGCTGCACCAGGTGCCGCGGTTCGGGGAGCTACTGGGTGTGCCGGGCGCCCGGGTGTATCTCAAGCGCGAGGACATGGCGCACACCGGCGCCCACAAGATCAACAATGCGCTCGGGCAGGCGTTGCTGGCCCGGCGGATGGGCAAGAAGCGGATCGTCGCCGAGACCGGCGCGGGCCAGCACGGTGTCGCGGTGGCGACGGTGTCGGCGATGTTCGGATTGACCTGCGTGGTCTATATGGGCACCGAGGACATGCGGCGCCAGGCGTCGAATGTGGTGCGGATGAAGCTGCTCGGCGCCGAAGTCCGGCCGGTCGACATCGGTTCGCGGCGGCTGAAGGAGGCGATCAGTGAGTCGGTTCGCGACTGGGTGGCCGACGTGGAGACCACTCACTATCTGTTCGGCACCGCGGCGGGGCCCGCGCCGTATCCGCGGATCGTGCGGGATTTCCAGACGGTGATCGGGGCGGAAACCAGGAACCAGATCGCACGCGCCGAGGGCAGGATGCCCGATTACGTGCTGGCCTGTGTGGGCGGTGGCAGCAACGCCATCGGGGTATTCCACCCGTTCGCCGACGAGCCGCAGGTGCGGCTGATCGGTGTCGAAGCGGCCGGCCTCGGTGTCGATACCGGCGAGCACGCCGCGACCCTATGCATGGGCAGCCCGGGTGAGATCGACGGCTCCTACAGTTATCTGCTGCAGGACGAGGACGGCCAGATCTCGCGCACCCACAGCATCGCCGCCGGACTGGATTATCCGGGCGTCGGTCCCGAACTCAGCCACCTGAAGGACAGCGGCCGGGTGGTCTACCGGGCCGCCACCGACGCGGTCGCCCTTCGTGGCATGCAGGCACTCAGTCATACCGAAGGGATCCTCGCCGCACTCGAATCCGCCCACGCCGTCGGCTACCTGATGGAGATGGCGGCCCGCGGCGAGATTCCCCCGGACTCGCTGATCGTGCTGTGCCTGTCCGGCCGCGGTGACAAGGATCTCGCGGTCGCCGCCGACCGGCTCGGTGTGGCATGAGGCGCTGCTATGGTCGAGAGCGCCCATGGCGCCGGAGAGGGACCGCGCGCTACACCCGCGCCCGAGGATGAGCCCTCTTGAAGTATGTGCCCCGCCTGATCCTGTTCCTGGCGATTCCCGCCGTGCTGTTCCTGCTGCCCTGGTGGACGCTGGTGGCCGCACCCACCGCGGAATCCGGTCCACTGTTCTGGGTGGGTTCAGCGGTGTTCCTGTTCGGGTTCGTCGTCCTGCCCGCGTCGATGTTTCTCGGTCACGGACCCGCCCAGTCGGATGCGGCCTCGATCGTCGGCGACACTCTGCTCGGCGTGATGTGGGTGCTGTTCAGCTGGTCGGTGCTCGGCAATTTCGCGCGGGCCGGATTGACCGTCGCGGGCGTGGGCGACCCGGCTCGTTCCCGGATCGTCGCGGCGGGTGTGCTCGCGGCCGCGACAGTGCTGGTGGCGTGGGGTGTCTTCGAGGCGCGCCGGGTACCGCGGGTGCGCACGGTGGAGGTGTCCATACCGGGTCTCGGCCCCGCGCTGGACGGACTGCGCATGGTCGTCGTGACCGATACCCACTACGCCGCGCTCGACCGGCTGCGCTGGTCGGAGCGCGTGGTCGAGGTGGTCAACGCGCAGCGGCCCGACATCGCCTGTCACGCAGGCGATCTCGCGGACGGATCGGTGGCGAAACGGCACGCGCAGGTGGACCCGCTCGGCAAGGTCGAGGCGGAACTCGGCCGGTTCTACATCACCGGCAATCACGAATACTTCGGTGATGCCCAGGGCTGGATCGACCACATGGCCTCGCTCGGCTGGCAGCCGCTGCACAACCGGCACGAAACAGTGCGCCGCGGCGACGATCAGCTGGTGATCGCGGGCATTGATGACCCCACCGGTATCGCCTTGCCCGGGCACGGTCCCGACCTGCCCGCCGCGCTCGCGGGAGCCGACCCGGACGCGCCGGTCGTCCTGCTCGCCCACCAGCCCAAGCAGATCGCGGAGGCCGCGGCGGCGGGTGTGGCGCTGCAGATCTCAGGTCACACCCATGGTGGCCAGATCTGGCCCTTCCACTATCTCGTACGCCTCGATCAGCCCGTCGTCGCCGGACTGAGCAGGCACGGAAACCGTACGCAGCTCTACACCAGCCGAGGGACCGGTTTCTGGGGGCCGCAGCTGCGGGTGTTCGCCCCGAGCGAGATCACCGTGCTGGTCCTGCGTTCGGAGCAGGTGAGCGCCTGAGCGCCCGTGGCAGGCGGGGGCGACGCCGTCAACGGTGGCCGCGGTCGGCGCCTGCCTGACCGGCAGCGTCGGACGCGGACGCCTGCGCGGGAGGATCGCCGGGACTCCACGCCTCGACGACTCCCGGAACTCCGTCCTGGACGACATAACTGGCTCGCGTGTGGATGGGCGCGCCAGGATGGCGGACATAAGGAACGACGCGAAAGTCGTTGCGCCATGATTTGTGATCGAGTTCGACCCGGACATAGCCCCGTTGGGCGTTGAAGAATTTGATGTCCGGGTTCGCCGCGAGCAGCCCGCGGCCTTTGTCGCTGAGGTCGGTGCCGTCGCCGTTGCTGGTGATCGAGGTGCCGGTGAATTCCGCCGCCACGACCGGTGATCCGGGATCGGTATAGTCGCGCCGCAGGTCGGCGGCCTGGTTCTCGTGCCGGTCACCGGTGATCACCACCAAGTTCGCGGCGCCGCGCGCCGCGGCGGCGTCCAGCACGGCATTGCGGTCGGCGACGTAGCCGTCCCAGGCGTCGGTGGAGACGCTGACCTGTGGACCCGGGTCGGAGTCGTTCTGGCTCATGCCCACCTGATTGCCGAGCACCTGCCAGCGAGCCGGGGAGTGGGTCAGGCCGTCGATCAGCCAATCCCGTTGCCGCGCACCGAGAATTGTGCGGTCGCGGGAGAATCGATCGGTGCAGCCGTCGACCACGGCGCCGCCGCATGCCTGCGGTGTGCGGTATTGGCGGGTGTCGAGCATCGTGATCTCGGCCAGATCGCCGAATCGGAAGCGGCGATGCAGCCGGATGCCCGCCGCGGACGGCAGCTGCGCCAGGCGCAGCGGCTGGTGCTCGTACATGGCTTGAAAGGCGGCGGCGCGGCGGCGACGGAACAGGGCGGGGACGCGCCAGATGTCGAGACCGATGCCGGGCGCGTCCGCGGCCCAGTTGTTGTCCACCTCGTGATCGTCCATGGTGACCAGCCACGGGAACGAGGCGTGTGCGGCGCGCAGCGGCTGCTCCGATTTGTACAGCGCGTAACGCAGCCGGTAGCCGGGCAGGTCGACGGCTTCGTCGCGGAAGTGCGGCCCCATCTCGACCCCCGCCCGCCCGCGCACCCAGGCCCGCTCGTAGATGTAGTCACCCAGATGCACGACCAAGTCCAGATCTTCCCGGCTCAGGTGCTCGTAGGCGGTGTAGTAGCCGGAACTCCACGACTGGCAGGAGGCGAACGCGAAGCGCAGTCGCGTCAAGGCTTGCCCGGGCACCGGTGCGGTGCGGGTACGCCCCAGCGGAGACACGGCCGAGCCCGCCCGGAACCGGTAGAAGTACCAGCGATCCGGCGCCAATCCGTGCACCTCCGGATGCACGCTGTGGCCGAGCGCGCGGGTGGCCACCGCGGACCCGCGCGCCACGACCCGGCGGAAGTGCTCGTCATCCGCTACTTCGTAGTCGACCGTGACCGGGTCGACCGGCATGCCGCCGAGGCCGTCCGGCGCGAGCGGGTCCGGGGCCAGCCGCGTCCACAGCACCACACCGTCGGGTGCGGGATCGCCCGACGCGACGCCCAGCGCGAACGGATCGCCGAGCCGGCGCGGGGCGGGGAACCGGGCACTGCTCGCCGCCGCGGTTCCGGCCAGTACCGCGGCCGACCCGGCGGCGCCGGCTCGGAACAGATCCCGACGTGAGAGAGCCATACAACAGCGTAAGGCCGCGCCCGGCCACGGGAAGGGGCCGCGGGAGGCGCTGCGAGGTCAGAGCAGGCCGCCGCGGCGCGCGTGGTGCAGCGCGTCGACCCGGGAATTGGTGCCCAGCTTGCCGTAGATGCCGCGCAGGTGGGTCTTGACGGTGTTGACCGAGACACCGAGATCCGCGGCGATCTGCTGGGCGGTGCGGCCGGAGGGCAATTGCTTGAGCACGGTCATCTCGGTGTGGGTCAACGCGGGGTAGGCGGGCCTGCGGCGCGCCGCAGGGTGACGCCGGATCGTCTCCGCGAAGCTCTCCGCCCGGCCGAGCCGGCCCGCGTAGCTGTCCAGTAGGGGCATCGCGGCGGGCACGTCGAGAAACGGCCGCAACAGCCGGTGGGGCGTGGCGGAAGCCAGCGCGTTCTCCAGCGCGGCGAGGGCCTTGGCGGGGGCCCGGGACTCGTGCTGCGCCGCGGAGTACAGCAGCCATCCGGTGACGGCGCTGACCGGACGCAGGTCGCCGGCGCGGTCCAGCAGCGGTTCGAGGACGGCGCAGCCTGCCTTGCGGCGATCGGCCGCGGCGTGCAGTGCCGCGTCGGCCAACCGCACCTCGGGAACCTCCCCGACGATGCCGCGGGCGCGCTCGACCAGCAGTTGCGCCGTCCTGGCGTCGTGCACACGCAGCAACGCCCACACCACCGGCAGGATGAGGCTGCCCGTCGTGGCGGGCACCGCCTTGTGCTCCAGCAGGACGAGCAGGCTGCGGCGCAACGCGTCGACGGCCGCGGACTGCTCCTCGGCCCGCTCGAGATCCAGCAAGCGGCCCACGACGTGGCCGCGCCATCCGGCGGCCGGCCCGCATGATCCGTCGTGATCGGCTCGCTCGGTGAGAACGCACGCGATCTGAGCGGCCCCGGGCGTCTCGCCTTGCAGATAGGCGCCGTAGGCGGCGACGGCGGTCGCCTGGACGGCGTCGGTCGTCTCCAGTAGTCCGTGTTCCTCGGCGATCGCCAGCGCGCGCGCCGCGCGCTCGCGCATCGAGGTGGCGGCGTCGACGGCGTCGGCGGCGAAGGCCAGCCGGGTCAGCGCACGCAGCACCAAGCGGGGACGGCCCGCGTGTTCGGCCAGTGCAAGTCCCGAATGCAGCAACTGTTCGCCGCGCGCCACGGCGCCATCGGCGACGAAGGCGGTGGCGATCTGGATTTCGGTGTACGCGTCGAGATCGGGATCGCCGGTCGGCGTGACGCGGTCCGGGTAGCCGGGAAGGACGGCCCCGGTGGTCGCCGCGACGTCGATCGTCGCGGCCAGGGTCAGCGTGGCCAGCCGTTCGGGCGAGGCGAAGGAGATCTTGGCGGCGCGCCGCACCGCAGCGGTGTCCAGGCACGCCACCGCGGCGGCGGTGCTGCCGGTGACCAGGGCGTCGACCACGCGCACCAGCCACAGGAACGGATCGTCGAGCAAGGCGGGCGCCGAACGGCCCAGATGATCGAACAGCATCGCGCCCATGCCGTCGAGAACCATGCGCAGCGCACTCGTGGACAGGAATTCGCACAGTTGGTCGCGGTCGGCGGCTGCGAGCTGATGCGGCAACGCGGTGGAAGGCAGTCCCGCGGACCGCAACCAGCGCGCCGACCGGCGATGCAGTTCCGCGCACAGGGGTGGCCCGAGGCGCCGGGCTTCGGCGAGGAAATGGGCACGCACCAGCGGATGACAGGAGAACCACATGTCGCCGTCGCGCACGACAGAACCGATCGGGAAGTCGATCCGATCGAGTTCGTGCAGACAGTGCCCCGCACCGCCGCCGACGAGTTCGTCCGCGAGCTGCTCGGTGAACGAGACCGGAATGCTGGTGCAGGTGAGGAACCGGCGCAGCGTGAGCGGCAGCGCCTCGATGAGCTCGCTGGTCAGGAAATCGGCGATCGCGCGCGCCGGGCGTGCGAGAACGGTGAGCGCGGCGGCTCGATCGTCGGACCTCGCGGCCAGATGCGTCGCGGCGATGCGCACGAGGGCGGCCCAGCCCTGGGTCAGCGTGTGCAGCATATCGAGTTCGTCGCCGGTGAGCTCGCAGCCGTGGTCACGGCAGAGCGCATCGATCTCGGCCGGGGTGAAGGCGAGGTCGCTCGGGCCCCACCGGGCCAGTCGCGAATGCAGATCGAGGACGTGCCAGCGCAGCGGCGGAGCGAAGCGGGCGCACAGCACCGTCGTCACGGTCGGCGGGGCATGGTGCAGGAAGTGTTCGACACCGGCGAGCGCGCGCGGATCGGTGAGCAGATGGGCGTCGTCGAGCACGAGAACCGTCGGCGTCTTTCGCGCGGCCAGCGTTTCGGCGAGCGCCGCGGCCTGCGCGGCAGGCGTGCCGGGGGAGCCTGTGTTCACCACGATCTCGAAGCGGGCGTGCAGCACGGTCCACAGCGTCGTCGCGTCGTCGAGCTGCTCGGTGACGGTCAGCCACGCGATATCGGATCCGCCGGCGGCGTGCCGGGCAGCCCAGTCGGCCACCAGTACCGACTTCCCGGTCCCGGCCGGTGCGCAGATCAGCAGCACGTGTCCATCGCGAGTAGCCGACACGCCGTCGGCGGCGGCGTGCAAGTCGGGCCGGGGAATCGGAGTGAACGGCAACGCCGGTATCTCGGTGACGAATTCCGCCGCGGCGGGGGTGGGGCGTAGAGCGGGGACGTGCGAGGTGGTCACCGTGCCTCCCGGGCCGTGTGCTGACAGATCACTACCGCGCCTCGGTAGCGGAACTTACCCGGTGCGAAGTCCGCTCGATCGGATCGTGTGTGGTCGTTATGGAATTTTCATTTCGCAAGGCCTCGAAATCTCGGAGTCACCCGAAACGGGTGAAGTGCCGGACGGTGCGACTGGTGGAGATTCGGAAGACATCCGTCCATTACTTCCCGAGAAAAGGGGCGACCGATGACGCACATGACCGAACCGGAGCCACACCCTGTCCGCCGTGGCATCGCGGCGGGCGCGTCCATCGCGGCCGCGATCCTGCTGCTGACCGTCGGTGTGCTGTCGATCTTCGAGGGCATCTCCGCCGTCGCCGAGGACGAACTGATCGTCGTCGGCGCCGAATACGTCTACAAGTTCGACACCACGACGTGGGGCTGGATCCACATCGTGCTCGGCATCCTCCTGGTCATCGCGGCGCTGGGTCTGATGACCGGTGCCACATGGGCGCGGGTGGTGGCGATCGTCCTGGCGGCTCTGTCGATCATCGCGAACTTCATGTGGTTGCCGTACTACCCCGCATGGTCGATCCTGGTGATCGCGTTGAACATCGTCGTGATCTGGGCGGTCGCCACCTGGCGACCGGACGCCGTCTGAACGGACGGACCTGCGCGGCCGCGCGCCTGCGCTCCCGGCCGGTGCGGTTCCGTCGGCCTCGCGCCGGAAGCGCCGTCGTGCTCCGCCACTCCGGTCGGCGAGCTCCGGCGTGTTGCGCCCGGGGAGGAGCCGGCGCGGCGCGGGCATGATGGCGACACCGGCGGGGCGAGCAGCATTCCGGCGAGCAACCTTTGGTGATCCTTCGTAGAAGTCGGGGTTTCCGCTGTCACCATAGGTGAGGTTGTGGTATCCACCTTCGAGATCACACTACGGATTCGAAGGGAAGCCAATGCCCAGCAAGCCCCCGCTCGTTCTTCTGCACGGTGTCACGATGTCCGAACGGGTGTGGGATGACGTCACACCCTTGTTGGCCGCCCGGCACGAGGTGATCACACCGACCGCGGTCGGCCATCGAGGCGGCCCGCCCGCCCTGCGGCGTCCGGCGCGGGTCGAGCATCTGGTGGACGACATGGAGCGGCGGCTGGACGTGCTCGGGCTGGGCCGGGTGCACATCGCGGGCAATTCGCTGGGCGGTTGGATGGCGATCGAATTGGCGCGTCGTGGCCGAGCCGAGACCGTCTGCGCGCTCTCACCGGCGGGGTTCTGGGAAGCCGAGGACGGAAGCCGTTCGGCGGCGACCCGCCGCATCGCCCGCGAGGCGATCACCGGGCGGCTGCTGGGCTTTCTCGCTCCGGTGGGACTGCGCAGTGCGGCGGTCCGGCGAATCGCCCTGCGCAACATCGCCGTCCACGGTGATCGCATCAGCTCGGCGCAAGCCCTGACCTGCTTACGCGACCTGCTGGGATGCACCGTCACCGCTGATCTGCTCGGCACCGACGAGCAGATCGCCGCGCTCGACCCGTTGCCGTGCCCCATTAAGGTGGCCTGGTCGGAACGCGATCGTGTTCTTCCCGAACACATTCACGGGCCGATCGCCCGGAAGCGGCTGCCCGAAGCGGTGTTCACGATCCTGCCGGATACCGGTCATGTTCCGATGATCGATGATCCGCGCCTGGTGGCGCAGACCATCCTGACCACCACGAGCATGACCACCGCCGAGGCGTCCTAGGCCTGTCCGGATGCGCGTTGCGCGGCGCGGCGCCGGGAGGGCGGTTGGTCCGGCCGCTCACACGTCGAGCAGGTGCGGCAGTCCGGCGCGGTAGCGATCGGCGTCGATGCGTTTCCACGGCTCGAAGACCGGCAAGGACACCAGCGGGAAGACCGGTACGCGGGGCGCCGGGTCGTCGGCGGCATCGAGGATCGCGTTGGTCGCGGCACGTCCGGATTCGTTGGCGCCCTCCATCGTGGCGAGGTCGATGTGGTTGCGCACGTGATCACCGCCGAAGAACAGATTCGGAATGGCGCAGCGTGCCTCCGGACGGTTGTCGTAGGAGCCGACGGTGTTGACCAGCAGCGGGGTCTCGTTGTGCACTCCGCTCGCGGACCAGGTGACTCCCGGGTCGAGGTGCCAGGAGCGGATGTCCTCGGGGCGCAGCCATCCCGTGCCGGTGTTGAGCCACTCGGTGAGTTGTGCCCACACCTCTTCGGCGATCTCGGCGGGGGTGCACTGTTTGGCCGGTCGATGGAAGCGGATGCCGGGGGAGTCCCAGTCGGAGATGTCCACCGAAAGGCATTCCCGCGCTGTGCCGTCGCCGTAGCGGGTGGCGAAGTCGCCGACCCACATGGGCGCTTGACGCAAGGCGGTGAGCGCCCACGGAGAGCCGAGGGCGGCGATATGGCCTTCCGGCAGCTCGGTGGGGTGCGCGAGGTAGTACTGGATACCGACCATCCAGTCGGTCCGCAGCTCCCGCATGCCCGCCAGATGCGGATCGGCGTCGAGGATGTCGTCGCTCAGCAGCGTGACCGCTTTCTCCACCGGCATAGCGCACAAATACCAGTCCGCGGTGATCGCGGTGGAGCGGCCGTTGGAATCGGTCACCGTCGCCGAGGCGATCCGCCCATCGCGAAGTTCCAGCCGCGTCGCCCGCGGGCCGCGCACGAATCGCACACCCCGCGACTCCAGATACGTCACCCAGGGATCGATCCACGCTTCGTTGGTGGGGCGGTTGAGAATACGGTCGATACCGGCGGAGTACTGCGGGATCGCCCCGGTCCCCGCGAGTACCAGGGCCTCGCCGATGGTACCGATCGTGCGGGCCGAACTCAGCTGGGGTTTGGCCGCGACGGTGATTCGGGTGAGGGCGCTGACCAGGTATTCGCGATAAGCCGGTGACTTGCCCTCGGCGCGCAGGATCTGCTCCCAGGTGACGTATTCCCATTGCCCGAAACGCCGTTCGGTGCAGGAAGTGAACCAAACGGCCATTTGTTTGGCGAAGAACGCGAGTTCGGCCGGTGGTAGTTCCGGAATGAAACCGAAAGCGCCGATCAGAGTGTTCTGCAAGCGCTGCGGGTTGATTTGGTCGAGGCCCCCGAATTCGACCGGCGCGTAGATCGGCGGCCTGCCCCGGAACCCGGCGACGGTGCCCTCGACGCGGACGAGGTTGCCCGCGACGCCATCGGGATTGCCCGGAAAGGGAATGCGCCGCATGGTGTCCGGGAGGTTCTGGTAGCAGCCGGGAAAGAACCGGAAGCCGTGTTCGCCGGGCAGGTCCGAGCGGCCGTCGGTGCCGGTGCCCGGAACACCCATGCTGCGCGCCTTGCCGCCGAGGAACGCCGGTTCGTACACGGTGACCGTGTATCCCCGCTCGATCAGTTCGTGCGCCGCCGACAACCCGGCGACCCCGCCGCCGAGCACCGCGACCGACTTTCCGCCGGTGCGCAGCCCGGGCGTTCGGCGTGATCCGGGCGGGGCGGCGTGTGCCGGGGCTGTGTGTGCCGGGGCGGCGGTCGCGGCCACCCCGGCCGCGAGCGCGCCGCGCAACAGGTCGCGGCGGGTGAGGTCGATGGTCGGCCGAGGACGCGGATCATGCATGTCGATCTCCTGAAGATGCCGCGACGATGTGCCGCGGCGGCCGGGACTGGATGGCGTCGGGCGGATCGGGGCGTGTGAAGGCGCGCGCTTCCCTCCGTTCGGAGACCATGTCGCGGCATTCGCCCACCAGATTCGCGAAGACCGGCCAGGGGGCGCGCCACGATGCGCGCAGTGCTCCCGCCGCGAGCGCGGCCGCGCGGGCGGGAGTGAAGACATCTTCGGGAGCCGCGGTGCGAGAGAAGATCTCGGTGACCGCGTCGGCAAGCGCGGGCTCGGCCGCGGCCCGGCGGTAGAGCTCGATTTCCAAGGGACGCATCGGCGTACCCCGGGCCAGCCGGTTGGTCCACTGGTAGACGCTCAGGCATTCGCGATCGCGCAGCTGTTCCCACGCGGCCAAGGCGGTGTCGAGCTGCTCGGTGTCGTCGAGGGCCGCGGCGGCCAGCTCGCCGAGCAGCCGGCCGTAGCGCAAGGCGTCCCGGATGCCCTGGGCGGTCACCGGATCCTTGAAGTGGCCCGCGTCCCCGGGCAGCGCCCAGCCCGGCCCGGTCGAGCACCGGAAGT
The DNA here is from genome assembly GCF_042802775.1 of Nocardia sp. NPDC057455. NCBI lineage: Bacteria > Bacillati > Actinomycetota > Actinomycetes > Mycobacteriales > Nocardiaceae > Nocardia > Nocardia sp. NPDC057455. The sequence continues at coordinate 12,785 of NZ_JBHVDM010000073.1, forward strand.
AGGACGCCAGGCCGGTGGCCGAACGCACCCGCCCGGCTCTGCGGCAATCACGTAGCCGCAGTTGCAGTCCCGGCAGGCGCTCGATCGCCTCGTGATACCTGCGCTCGGCGCGCCCGGCGCCCGGTTCGGCGGGCTGTGCGGGAGGTTGGACCAGGCTCAGCAGCAGGCCGTCGTCACAGGGGAACGCCGTGCCGAGCTCGGGACCGCTTCGCCACTGCGCCGCGATGTGCCGCTGGTCGGGTGCGCCGTCGTGCCAGTACGCGAAGAAGCAGTCCCGTCCGCTCGGTGCGGTCAACCGGGGCCGGGTCGCGCCGACGAGCCGGGCCACCGTGCTGCGGCGGCCGTCCGCTCCGACGACCAAACGGGCGCGCACCTCGTGCTCGCCGCTCTTGTCGGTATAGCGGACACCGGCGCAGCGATCGCCGGACCACAGCAGATCGGTGACCCGCACTCCCTCGCGGATCCGTGCTCCGGCGTCCACGGCGGTGGTTGCGAGCGCGGCGTCCAATCCGGTCCGCCGCACGCACATCGCGTAGTCGACGCCGTCCACCGGTGTGAAGGACGACCGGACCGCATAGCCGCCGCCTTCGGCGAAAGCCGTGGTCAGCGGCGGCGCGCCGAGCCGCAGGACACGGTCGAGGGCGCCCGTGCGGTGCAGTTCGGCCAGGCCGGCGGGCCACAGCAGATGCGTCGAGAGGGTGTCGGAGGGAAAGCGGGCCGAGTCCAGCGCGAGCACGTCGCGCCCGGCTCGCGCGAACGCGATGGCGGCCGCGGAGCCCGCGCAGCGCGCGCCGACCACGACCACGTCGGTGTACTCGATTGCCGGGGAGGAAGATCCGCGCATGCCCGAACACCTCGGTCACATAGTCTCGGACACTGTGTCCGATCGATGGTGAGCGGTAGGCGTCCGAATGTCAATATCGGTACCGTGTCGGCAGAATAGGGGGACCACCCGACCGGCACAGCCGAGTAGGCGGCCGCCGCGCCGCGGAGAGGAGCCGGATGCCCTCGCTGACCCGAGTCCCCAGAAACGCGCGCAAACCGGTCGATGATCGGCGCGCTGAGTTCGAGCGACGCGTCCTCGCCGCGGTGGAGGACCTGCTCGCCGACGGCACGCCCTACACCGAGATCGCCGTCCACCGGATCGCCGCCGCATCGCAGTCGGCGAGGTCGACGTTCTACCGATACTTCCCGGACAAGAGCCAGCTGCTGATCCGCATGGCGGAATTGGCCACGGCGGATCTGTTCGAGGCCGCCGAACGCTGGTGGATCGCCGACCACACCGGGCGGCAGGCCGGGGTGGTGACGGCGGTGCGAGCCATGATCGCGGGGTTCCGCGAGCACCGGTCCCTGCTGCTGGCACTGAGCGAGGTGGCTGCCTACGACCGCGACGTCGGCGCGTATTGGCGCGGGCGGGTCGCCTCGTTCGTGGAGGTGGTGCGATCGCGGCTGGAGACCGACCGTGTCGCGGGCAGGGTGAGTCCGGCGATCGATCCGCAGGCCACCGCCGTCGTGCTGACCTCGATGGTCGAACGCGCGATCGCCGTCAGCTTCTCCTCCGGCTCAGGGGTCGGCGACGACGCGCTGGCGGAGGCGCTGGGCCGGGCGATCTGGTTGACGGTATACGGCGACGCGCCGCAGGCTTGACGGATCGCGCGGCGGCGCAAGCGGATCCATTGCTACAGTCGCGCCCATGACGCAACCCGGACCGCCCCTTCGGATCGGCATCCTGGGCGCCGCCCGCATCGCGCCCGCCGCCATCGTGCGACCCGCCAGGGGGAACGCGGATGTGGTGGTCGCGGCGATGGCCGCTCGCGAACCGGAGCGCGCTCGGGCGTTCGCGCGCACACACGGCATCGCGCAGGTCTTCGACAGCTACGCCGCGCTGATCGCCGCGCCCGATATCGACGCGGTCTACAACCCGCTGCCGAACGGTCTGCACGGCCGGTGGACGAAGGAGGCGCTCGCCGCGGGCAAGCATGTGCTGTGCGAGAAGCCGTTCACCGCCAACGCCGCCGAGGCCAGGGAGGTCGCCGCATCGGCCGCGACGTCGGACCGAGTGGTCATGGAGGCGTTCCACTACCGCTACCATCCGATGACCAGGCGGGCCGAGGAGATCATCGCCTCCGGTGAACTGGGCGAGCTGGTGCGGGTGGACACCGCGATGTGCTTTCCGCTGCCGCGATTCTCCGATATCCGCTACGACTACGCGCTCGCCGGCGGGGCGCTGATGGACGCGGGCTGCTACGCGGTCCACATGGCCAGGGTGTTCGGCGGCGAGAACCCGGAGGTCGTCGCGGCGACCGCGAAGACGCGCGGTCCGCACATCGACCGCGCGATGAGCGCCGAGCTGCGCTTCCCTTCCGGGCACACCGGGCGGGTGCGCTGCTCGATGTGGTCGTCGGATGTGCTGCGCATCGGGGCGCGAGTGGTGGGCGAACGCGGGGAACTGCGGTTGCTCAATCCGGTGGCGCCGCAACTGCCGCGCAGACTGTCGGTGCGTTCGGAGCGCGGTAGGCGCACGGAGAAGATCTCGCGCCGCAGCACCTACGCCTATCAGCTCGACGCCTTCCTCGCGGCGGTGCGGCACGGACAGCCGGTCCTCACCTCCGCGCAGGACGCGGTGGCGACGATGACCGTCATCGATGCGATCTATGCGGCCGCGGGCCTGCCGCTACGGCAACCGGCCTGACGCGGCGGCCGCGATCGCCTCGTTGTACACCGCGACCAGTCGTTCGGTGAACCGTGACTGCAGCGTCCGGCCGGCGTGGCGTGCCAAGACCTCGCGCATGGCGTCGAGCCGGCCCGGCTGATCCACCAGCGAGGCCAGCGCCTCGGCGAGCGCGGCCGTAGAGGCGTCGCGGGCCCGGAATTCGCCACCCTCGGGCACGGTTTCGGTGACGTCGGGGTCGCAGTGCAGCACGGGAAGGCCCACCGCGACCGCTTCGAGCAGAACCATGCCCTGCGTGTCGCACCCGGCGGAGGGGAACAGCAGCACGTCGTGGGCACGCATGGCCGCCAAACACTCCGCCTGGCTCACCTCGCCGTGCAACCGGACTCGCTCGTGCAGCCCGAGCCGGTCGACGGCCGAGCGCAAGCGCGCCTCCAGCGCTCCCGCGCCGTAGATGTCGAGGGTGCAGCCCTCGGCCCGGTGCACCGCCGCGATGGCGTCCAACGGCCGCTTCTCCGCCGAGAACCTGCCGCACCAGAGCACGCGCAGCAGCGGATCCCGGCCACGGGGCCGCTCCGGAAGAGCGCGCACCAGATCGTCGTCGACTCCGTTGGACACCACGTGCGTCGGCCGGTCCACCCCGTGCGCGGCCAACCGCTGGGCGAAATGCCGAGTGGGCACGACGACGTGGTCCGCGGCCTGCGCCTGAGCGACCAGCGGTCGCCACGCGTGCCGCGCCGTGCGGCTTTCCGCCAGGCGCGGCATCGTCCCGCGCAGCTCGACGAACGTAGCGTGCACAACGCGCATGGTGAGCGCGGCGAGATAGGGGAACGGGGAATTGCGCTCGATGAAGGAGTCGTCGCGGCTGTGCATGGACTGCACGACCGGAATACCGTGGCGGCGCGCGGCGCGCAATCCGGCGACGCCCGCCCCGTAGGTGGTCTGCGCGTGCACGACATCGAAACCGCGCTCGGCGAACACCGCGTCGATGAGGCGGGCGTTCCTGCGGGTCGGCAGGGCGACCGGATAGCCGTTCACCGACAACCCGGTCGTGGTCGCGAGCACGACGATCCCGGGATCCGGCGGCATGGGCTCCGGCGGGGGGATGGTGAACACGGTGACGTGATGCCCGAGTCGTTCCAAGGCGGTGCGCTGCGCACGCATCGACGTCTGGATCCCGCCGAGGGTGTCCGGATGGAAGTCCGCGAACATCGCGATGCGCAACGAGCCGTTGTCTGCGCTCACGCGGTGCCCTGTCCGGGCGCGGAAAGCCGGCAACTGTCGAGGAATTCGAGAATGTGCCCGTATACGTCCAGTGCGGCGCCGCGACCGAGGAAGGTGTCGAGGTGGCCGTAGGACGGGACCTCGACGTAACGGACGTCCAGCCCCGGGTGCCGGGCGGTGAGCACGTCGTGGCACAGCTTGTTGGAGTCCAGCCAGACCTCGTTGCGGCTGCCCGACAACAGCAGGACCGGGCAATCGATCCGGTCGGCGTGGTCCAGGGCGTTCTCCGGGAGCACGCGGTAGCGGTCGTCGTTGTCGTTCCAGCGTTGCACCGCGTGCGCCAGCTCCATCCGACGCAGCTGGGGCAGCACGTGCACCGGGATCGGCCCGAACAGTTCCGCCAAGCGGTCGTGGGTGCGCGGATCGAGGTGGTCGTGGACGAACAACTCCGCACCCATGCCCCAGCTGCCGTGCACCATCCGGCAGGTGGGGTCGGAGCATTCCCCTTTCCGGGTGAGCAACGCGTAGAGCAGCGTTTTCCGTGACCACAGCCCGACTCTGCGGAAGTCGGACTCGAGGTGATGGACGCGGGAACCGAGCAGTTCGCCGCCCACGAGCACGCGCATCCGCACCGCGTTGCTCACCTTCGGGGTGAGGAAGACGCCCTGAGCGACGACACCGGCCAATCCGGGTATCAGTCCCGCGGCCATGCTCATCGACAGCGCCAGGGCGCCGACGCAGTGCGCGACCACGAACAGCGGCCGGTTCCCGATGCGCAGGCGGATCTCCTCGACGGCTCCGGGAAGGTCGTAGAGCGCGACGTCGTCGAAGCTGAAACGCGGCCCGGAGGCGTTGTAGGGCAGGCGGCTGCTGCCGCGCCAGTCCAGTAGCCACGGCTGGTATCCCGCGTCGAGCAGCGCGTCGACGACCGTGCGGATCTCGGGTGCCAGGAACATCTCCGAGGACACACCGTGGCCGTGTACCAGCAGGACCGCGGGCCGGTTGTCGTCGTCGTCGACGACGACGCGGCGCAAGCCCAGCTGGAGGCCGTCGGCGGCACGGAAGGGGATCTCCTCCAGCGGCGGCGCGGCCTCCGGCCGGATCGGGGTGAGCATCAGCGCGACTCCTTCGCGTTCCGGCGCAGATCCAGCAGTTCGGTGCCCACGCGCAGCGCCGGTTCCAGCAAGCCCTTGCCGAGCTGGGATCCGAACCAGCTCAGCCACAACAGTTTCGCGGTCCGTCGCTGACGCTCGGACAATCGCGGATCCACCTGGATGCCGTCGATCTGATCGCGCAGGTAGGTGTCCAGTGGGACGGCGACCTCGCCGGTGAGGCTCGCCGGTTCGCCCTCGCGGCCGAGTTCCACCGTCAGCGTGCGCGCCTGCCGGATCAGGGTGCGGCGCGCCTCGGCGTATTTGTAACCGGACAGCCACCATGTCCCGCCCTCGGCATCGCGCAGCGACAGCCGGTAGTGCATCAGCGGATGTTGGAGTCCGTGCCGGATCGGGATGCCGTCGTGTGGGCGCACCGACAGCACACCGGAGACGGTGAGTGGTTCGTCGTGCAGGCGTGTGCACCGCAGTTCGCCACCGACGTCCACCGTGCGTCCCGCCACGAGTTGGTGGGTGCTCGCGATGGACAGGCGCAGATTCAGGGTGCAGGAGGTGTCGGCCGCCGCCTCGACGGATCCGAGAGTGCCCACCAAGGTTTCCGCGAACCACAGATACGGTGCGTCCTGCGGCTGCGGTAGCCGCGCCGCGCCGGTGCCCGCGAGCATTTCCAGCGTCTTGCTTTGCGAACGGGCGCCGTAGCGGACCGGCTCGGGCAGATTGTGCGCGCGCAGGAAGGCGCGGGTCCGGTCGTCGGTGGCGGCGGGGACGGAGGCCATCGTCTCCAGCGGGTGGCGCGCGGTCGGGCTCTGCAACACCTGCGCCAGCGATTCCAGTTCCGGGACCGGCTCGGTGCGGATCCGGTCCACCACCTCGTCACACCAGGCGGCCCAGTGCTGCACCCGCATGTCCATGCCGAGCGCCGCGGACTCGCCGAGCATCTGTTCCAGCGTGGTCGGCGTGCCGGTGAGATGGTAGTTGTGGCCCCACGCCGCCGGCGCGCAGATGATGGCCGCGGCGACCTTGCTCACCCAATCCACCGGGGCGACATGGAGATTGCGCAACGCGGGCACGGTGCCGAACCGCGACAGCGCCGCGATGATGCCGCTGTTGAGGTCGCGGGGATTGTGCGCGCCGGTCTCGCGGTGTCCGCCGATTCCGCCGGGTCGCAGCACCGTGACCACCAATCCGTGTTCGCGCGCCCGCCGCATGACGGCCTCGGCCGCCCATTTCGTCCGGTCGTAGCCGATCACGAGCTTGCCGATGTTCGCCACCGGATCGTCCTCGCCGATCGCGGCGATGCCGAGTTCGTTGAACACCGCGATCGAGGAGATGTGGTGCAGCGGTTTCGGCCTGCCGGTCGCCGCCAGCCGGGCCAGGGTCAGCGGGCCGAGCACGTTGCCGCGCCGCAGTGACCGGTAGCCGCGCAGAAAGTCCACCGCGGCTGCGACGTTGACGATCGCGTCGACCTCGTCGGCCAGCGCGGCCCAGCGTTCCTCGGACAGCCCGAGGTTCGGCTCCCGCAGGTCGCCGGTCAGCACCGTCACCCGCCTGCGCACCTCCGGTGACCACGGCAGCAGAAATCGCGTGAGCGCGGCGGCCAGCCGGTCGAGGCCGGCCGCCTCGTCCTGCGCGCGGACCAAACAGATGACGTGAGCATCACTGCCGCGCAACAGATCCAGCAGCAGATGACTGCCGAGGAAACCGGTGGCGCCGGTGAGCAGCACACGGCGCGGAACCACCCGATCGGGCGGGTCGACCAAGGGCAGCCGGTCGGCTCCGGCGACATCGGACATCAGCTGTGCGAATTCGTCGTCCGCGGAATCGCTTGCCGGTCCCTTCATCTCGGGTACCGCGCCGTCCGGGCGTGTGCCCAGCCAGCGCTGCGCGAGCCTGCGCGGACGCGCGTCGGCGAACACATCGTCCAGGTCCAGGTGCACGTCGAGTTCCCTGGCGAGCGCCGCCGCGAACCGCACCGCCGCGACGGACGTGGCGCCGCCGTCGAAGAAATCCGTCTCCGGCCCGACGGTCTCGGCGGTGAATCGGTTCGCCACCTGCGTGACCGCCGCCGTGAGCGACTCCAGGTCCCATTCGCCCGGACGTTCGATCGCCGTCGTCGCGGGGGTCGCTTCGCCACCCGCGCGCGCGAGCAACGCCGACACGTCCAGACCGCCACCACGTTCGATGGCCTCGGCGAGGTCGCGCCGATCGGCTCGCTCCACACGCGGCGGGTACTCGCCGTTTGGACTGCGCACAGGAAACTCCTTGTCGGCCATGGTCATCGCGCCCAGGATCGGAACGTCCGCAGGCGATCCAGCGGCACCTCGACCTCGAGCCGCTCGGTATCGGTGGCGCCGCCGCCCAGCGCGGCGGCCAATCGGCGGGCAGGCACGTTGCGCTCGGTGCGGTGGACGGTCATGCGCACCGTCGCGCAACCCAGCGTGGCCGCGCGGTCGGCCAGCCAGCTCAGCAGGCGCTCCTCGACACCACGCCCCAGGGCGCGGCAGCTCAGATGCCATCCGCGCACCCCCAGCGCGGTGCCCTCCGCGTGCAGCGCGAGCACGGCGATCGTTCCGTAGTCGCCGAACCGGTCCCGCGCCGTCGCGGTCCACACCTCGCCGTCCTCCTGCCACCGGTCGACGTCCTGCTCGGTGCTCGGGCCGAGGACGAATTGGGTGGTCCGCCGGACCAGTTGAGCGGCGCGCTCCCGGCTCCGGGCGGAGAGCCGCTCGACGATCACCTCCAGTTGCAAACTCTCGAGGAACTGCGCGAAGTCCAGTTGCTCCCGGGCCAGGTCGCGCTCGCGCTCACGCCGATAGAACTCCGCACGGTCGGCGTCCTCCGCGGTCACCGCCACCGGAGTCACCGGCCACAACCGAGTCAGGAACGCCTCCAGTTCGCCGATCGGCGGACAGGTCACCGCGAGCACTTCCGGCAGACGGGAACGCATCTTCGCGATCTCCACCGGGTTGTCGTCGAGATAGACCACGGCGTCCAGCGCGAGACGTAAGGTGCGCGCGGCCTCTTCGAGCCGATCGGCCTTGCTGTCCCATCCGGTGGAGACGATGGTGAAGTCCGCGGCGCGCAGCGGACTGTCCGGGCGGTCGAGGACCGCGTGGACGGAAGCATCGTCGTTGTTGCTGATCAGCACCAGCAGGGTGCCCGCGGCGCGCCATTGCCGCAGCCGCCGCGCCAGCGCGATCCGCGGTGCGTCGAAGGTGACCGCCGCGGGCCCGATTTCGCCCACGACGCCGCTCCACAATGTGTCGTCGCCGTCCACGGCGACGACTTTCGGGGCGGGCAGCAACGCGACGCGTGCGACGGCGGCGAGTGTCAGCGCTACCGCCGCCTGGAACTCCTCGGTGAACGGCAGGTGCGCCAGCGCGTCGGTCTGCTCGTCGAAGCGCTGCGCCACCCGGTGGTCGCGGGTCCAGTCGGATTCGGTGAGGACCGCGACGCCGGGGATCTCCCGCAGCTGTGCCGCGGTCTGTCGCTCCCACCGCAGCAGCCGCTCGTCGAGGTCGGGCGCGGGAAGCAAGCCGACGATGATCGGCACCCGGGAACGCTCGGCCGCTTCCCGGACGGCGGCGGGGTACTGCGCGGCCAGTTCGGTGAGCGAATCGTCGGTGAGCGGGCCGAATCGCTCCAGGTCCGCCGCGCGCAGCAGCACGATGCCCAGAGCGGTCGACGGTTGGGCGAAGACCCCGGACGGGTCGCGCAGTCCGGCCAAGACATGGTGGTAGGGCGCCTCGAGCACGGTCGAGCCGTCCGCGCCGTGGGCGTGCGCCGCCGCGCTGAACAGATCCGGCAGCTTGCCCAGTGCGAACGTGGCCCCGAACGCGACGCCTCGCGGTGCGTCCGCGCGCAGAGCGCGAGACGGCGGGCGCACCGGCAGCCCGTCGTGTTCGACCACCTCGCCGAGCAGCGTCAGGTAGTCCTGTCCGAGACGGGTGCAGGTCGCGTCGTCGATGATGTCGGCGTTGTAGGTGAACCAGACGCGATCCGCGTCGGCCAGCACGGCCACCATGAGGTCGAGATCGGAATAACCGGTCCCCATCGGAACCAGGTCCGCGTGGCGGACGGCGGAATTGGCCCGCAGATAGTTGAAGTACACCTCGACCAGCGGCGCGTTGTCCCGATACAGGCCCTCCGCGGCGAGCGTGGCGAGCACATCGGAGAAGCCCGCTCCGGGCACCAGCAGCCGCCGCAGCCGGTCGCCGGTCCGGCGAAGCAGGTCGTCGATCGACTCGCCGGGCTCGACGGTCGCCGGATAGGGCACCGGCACACCGAAATAGCCGACGGCCGTCGGCGCGTCGGCGTGGATGCGGGTGTCCACCGGGACGGCGAGCGCGAAACGATCGGTGTCCTGCTGCCGGGCCAGCAGCACGGTCAGCGTGCCGAGGAACAGCGCCGCCGGCGTGATGCCCAGTTCCCGGGCCCGCCGCGCCACGCGGTCCTGCAGTCCCGCGGGCAGTTCCAGCAGCACCTCGCCGGCCCGGTGACTGCGCTGCGCGGGCCGGGGCCGGGCGAGGGTGAGATCGAGGCGGCGGCAACCGGCGAACGCGCGGCGCCATTCGGCGTCGGGCTCGGCCTGCGGAGCCTGCGCGGCGAGCAGATCGTGAATGTCCCTGTTGGACAAATCGTCCGGGTATACCGCGCCGGACAGTTCGGCGTCGATCTCGCCGGCGACCAGCATCATCGATTGGACATCGCACATGCCGTGGTGCGCGCCGAAGATCAGCGCCTGCTCGCCGGAATCGGAGGTCAGCAGTTCGAACCGCCACAGCGGTCCCTCCGCCAGGTCGAACGGTTCGCGCATCAGCTCACGGAACCTTGTGCGCGCCACGGCGTGGTCGAGCCGGTCGACCGCCGAGGAGCGCAGCAGCGTCCCGCCCGGCCGCGACCGCACCTGCAGTCGGGTGCCGTGCTCGTCGCTCGGCACGATCACCGTGCGCAGCGCGGCGTGGCGTCCGGCGAGACGGGCGAGCATCGCTTCCGCTTCGGCGTGGTCGACCGCCCGGGGCAGGCGCAGGGCCAAACCGCCGGTCTGGGCGACACTCGGAATGCCTTGCCGGGCGGTGCGCAGCAGCCGCATCAGGTCTCGGGTGACGGGCAGGGTGACGACCTCCGGGACGTCCTGCTCGGTCGGGCGCACGGCAAATGCGGCGGCATCCGTGCGCGCTGCCTCGGCGACGAGGTATTCGGCCAGGGCGGCTGCGCTCTGGCTGGCGAAGATCTCGCTGAGCGGGACCAGGATGCCGGTGTCGTCGCGCAACCGGTTGCGCAGTTCCACCGCCATCAGCGAATCCATGCCCAGTCCCTGCAACGACCGGTCCGGCGCGATGGCGTCCGCGCCGGCATGACCCAGCACGTCGGCGGCCCGGCCCGCCACCACGTCCACCGCGATCGCGGTCGCCTCGCCGGGCGGCAATCCGCGCAGCCGCTCGGCGAACCGCGACCGCACCGACGGGTCGGCGGCGTCGTGGTGGACGGCCGTGCGGCGCGCCGGCGGGCGGATCAGCTCGCGCAGCAACAACGGAACCTGCGGAGCGCGGCGCATCGCGTCGGCATCGATCCGCATCGGCGCCAGCACCGGGTCGCTCCGCCGTAGCGCCGCGTCGAACGCGGCCAGGCCGTTCTGCGCGTCGAGCGCGCGCACGCCGGAGCGTTCCATGCGACGAATGTCCGCCGCCGCCATCACCTCGTGCATGTCCAAGCTCCACGGACCCCACGCCAGCGACTGAGCGGTGCGCCCTCGGGCGACGCGGTGGGTGGCGAGGGCATCGAGGTAGGCGTTGGCGGCGGCGTAGTTCGCTTGACCGGGGTTGCCGAGGACACCTGCCACGGACGAGAACAGCACGAAACACGACAGGTCCATGCCCGCGGTCAGCTCGTGCAGGTGATGCGCCGCGTCGACCTTCGGCCGCAGCACCGCCGCGAGCCGGTCGGGAGTCAGCGAGCCCAGCGTGCCGTCGTCGAGCACCATCGCGGCGTGGACGACGCCGCTGAGCGTGCGTCCGCGCAGCACCTCGGCCAGCGCGGCGCGATCGGCCACGTCGCAGCGAGCGAAGACCACGTCCGCACCGAGTCCGGTGAGTTCGGTGCGCAAATCGTCCGCACCGGGACCGTCGGCGCCCCGGCGACTGACCAGCAGCAGCTTTCCGACCCCGTGGGCCCGCACCAGATGCCGGGCCAGCAGCGAACCGAGCCGTCCCGGCGCCCCGGTGACGAGCACGTACCCGTCGCCGAACTCCGGGCTCCCCGGTGCGTCATCGGGCATGGGCGGTCGCGCGAGCCGCGGCGCGGACAGGGCGCCGTCGCGCACGAGAACCTGTGCCGCACCGGAGGCCAGGACGGTCGCGATATCGAGTTCGGTGTCGTCGCTGTCGACCAGCACGATGCGATCCGGGTTCTCCGACTGCGCCGCTCGCGCCAAGCCCCACACCGCCGCTCCCGCGGTGTTCGGAACGTCCTCGCCGGGTAGCGCCATCGCCCGGCGGGTGTGCACGACGACGGTCGCCGCCGCCAGGCGCGGGTCGTCGAGTGCCGCCTGCAAGGCGGCCAGTGTCCGCTGCACCGCGGCGTGCACCGCGTCGATCGAGTCACCCTCGGCGACGTCGATGAGCACCGCGTCCGGCGCCGTATCGTCCGGGCCGAGCCGCGACCAGGGCACGGCGGCGACCGGCCGGACCGCCGTCGGTGCCGGAAGGGCCGACCACTCCGGCCGGAACAATGTGCGATGCGCGGCGGACAGCGACCCGTCGAGCACCTGCGCCGCGGGTGCGGGCCGCAGAACCAGCGACCGCACCGACACGACCGGGCGGCCGGTGTGATCGTTCGCCCGGACACGTACCCCGTCGGAACCGTCGCGGGAGATACGGACCCGCAATGCCGTCGCACCGGAGGCGTGCAAACTCACCCCCGTCCAGGCGAACGGCAGCAGCGCCGAACCATTTTCGTCCGCGCCGAGCAGCAGCGCCGCGTGGAGTGCGGAGTCGAGCAACGCGGGATGGATCTCGAAGCGCGCGGCGTCACCGTGGGCGGACTCCGGAAGCGCCACCTCGGCGAAAACCTCCGCGTCGCGCCGCCACGCCGCGCGCACCGACCGGAACAGCGGCCCGTACCGGTGCCCCCGATCGGACAGCCGCGTGTACATGTCCTCCACGTCGACGGCCGTCGCACCCGCCGGTGGCCACTGCGCGGTGTCGCCGCCGGTGTCGGCCTCGTGCGCCGCCGCCAGCACCCCGCGGGCGTGCAACGTCCACGAGGTGTCGAGATCCCGCTCGAGGCGGGAGTGGATCGAGACCGGGCGGCTCCCGGCGTCGTCGGCGTCGGCGACCACCACTTGGAGTTGCACCGCGGCATCCGCCGGAATCACCAGCGGGGCGTGCAGCACCAGCTCGCGCACATTCCCGGCGGCCACCTCGTCACCGGCGCGGATCGCGAGTTCGACCAGACCGGTACCGGGCAGCACGACCGCGGCGGGCGCGGCGTGCTCGGCCAGCCACGGATGGGTGCGCAGAGAGATCCGGCCGGTCAGCGTCACGCCGCCGGAATCGGCGTGCGGGACGACCGCGCCGACGAAGGGATGGCCCGCGGCCTGCAACCCCAGCGCCGCGGCGTCCTCGGACACCGATTCGGTCCAGAACCGCCGCCGATCGAAGGCATAGGTCGGCAACTCGACGCTGCCGCGCGCGGGCACCAGACGCGACCAGTCGAGGTCGCGGCCTGCCACCCAGAGTGCGGCTTGGGCGCGGGCCAGGCTGCGCGGCCCGTCCTCGTCGCGCACCAGCGAACCGACCGCCACGACCTCGTGGCCGGTGTCCTGCGCGACCGCACGCACCGCCGTGGTCAGCAGTGGATGCACGCCGAGTTCGACGAAATACCGGAACCCGTCGCCGATCATGCGCTCGATCGTGCTCGCGAACCGGACCGGCTCGCGCGCGTTGCGGTACCAATAGCCGCCGTCGGCGGACTCGTCCGCGATCTGCTCGCCGAGCACGGTGGAGTACCACGCGACAGCCGGTGCGGCGGCGCTCAACCCGGCGAGTTCGTCCAGCAGTTGCTGCCGGATCGGTTCCAGCAGAGCGGAATGCCCCGCCAGCGCCGGTCCGGCGGCCAGCACCCGCACCTCGACCTGTTCGTCCTGCAGCGCACCCACCAGTGTCTCGACCGCGTGCCGGGCTCCGGCCACGATCGTCGAGCCGGGCACATTGATCGCCGCGACCGCCACCGCTTCGTGGGATGCCAAGCGCGGCGCGAGCTGCTGCGCGGGCAAACCGACCATCGCCATCGCGCCTTCCTCGGCGATGCCCGCCATCAGGCGACTGCGTGCCACGACCACGCGGGCGGCGTCGTCGAGGCTCAGCGCGCCCGCGACGTAGGCCGCGGCGATCTCGCCTTGGCTGTGCCCGATCACGGCATCCGGTGTGACGCCCGCGTCCCGCCAGGTGGCCGCGAGCGCCGCCATCGTGGCGAACAGCAGCGGTTGCACGAGGGTGAAGTCGCCGAGTTGCGCCGCGGTGAGGCCGAACAGGCCGGTCGCCAGCGACCATCCGGTCCGGTGCCGGAACGCTTCGTCGCAGCGGGCGAACTCGGCGCGGAACACCTCGGACCGGGCCAGCATGTCCCGCGCCATCCCCACCCACTGCACGCCCTGCCCGGGGAAGACGAACGCCGTCTTGCCCGCGGTGAGCACCGCGTCGGTGGCGACCACGACATCGGGTGCTGCCCGCTGCTCGACCAGATCGCCCAGGCCGGACAGCATTTCGTCGCGTGTGCCCGCGACGACCACGGCGCGCCATTCGAACGGTGTGCGCTGCACCGCCAGCGAGCGCGACACCGGTGCGGGCTCCAGCGCGGGGTCACCGGTGACGTGATCGAGCAGGCGGTGCGCCTGACCGTGCAGCGATGCCCGGTTGCGAGCCGAGATCGGGAGCAGCGCGATCCTGCGGTCGGCCGGAGCGTCGTCGAACGAGTCGGACGTGTCGTCGGAGGCCGGTGCTTCCTCGAGGATCAGGTGGGCGTTGGTTCCGCTGAGCCCGAACGCGCTGATCCCAGCGCGGCGTGGCCGGTCGCTCCGGGGCCATGGTGTCGGATCGGTCTGCACGGTCAATCCGCTGCCGGTCCAGTCGATGTGCGAGGTCGGCGGCCCGTCGTGGGCCATCCCCGGTATCCGCTCGTGCTGTAGCCCGAGAACCAGTTTGATGACACCGCCGATTCCGGCCGCGGCCTGAGTATGGCCGACATTGGATTTGAGCGAGCCCACGCCGAGCGGGCGCCCGGGCTCGCGGCCGGGACCGAAGACACGCGCCAAGGCGCGTGCTTCGATCGGATCGCCGAGGGCGGTGCCGGTGCCGTGCGCTTCGACGTAGTCCACGTCCGCGGGCGTCAGCCCGGCCGAGCGCAAAGCCGCCTTGATGACCTGCTCCTGCGCGAAACCGTTCGGAGCGCTGATCCCTTGGCTGCGGCCGTCCTGGTTGACCGCGGAGCCGCGGAACACCGCGAGCACCCGGTCGCCGTCACGCCGGGCGTCGTCGAGCCGCTTCAGCAGCACCAAGCCCGCGCCCTCGCCCCACACCGTGCCGTCCGCGCCCGCCGAGAACGGCGCGCACCGTCCCGACGGCGACAGCACACCGAGTTTGCACAGCTCCACGTGCGCGGTCGCGCTCATCAGCAGTGTCGTGCCGCCGGCCAAGGCGAGATCGCACTCGCCCGCACGCAACGCCTGCGCGGCCAGGTGCATGGCCACGATCGACGAGGAGCACGCCGTGTCGAGGGTGACGGCGGGTCCGTGGAAGCCGAGCGTGTACGCGATCCGCCCGGACGCCACGGCCGGCGAGAGCCCGGTGCCGACCTGTCCGTTCAACTGCTGCGGAGCCGGGTCGGCGAGGTAGCCGGTGCTGTACACCCCGAAATACACCCCGGTCGAGCTGCCCTGCAACTGCCTGGGGTCGCGGCCGGACCGTTCGATCGCTTCCCAGCTCAGTTCCAGCATGAGCCGCTGCTGCGGGTCCATTACCGCCGCCTCACGCGGGCCGATGCCGAAGAACGCGGCGTCGAACTCGTCCACCTGGGTGAGGTATCCGCCGCGGAAGGTGTACGCCTTGCCCTCCGCGGCCGGGTCCGGGTCGTAGAGCCCGTCGATGCTCCAGCGTCCGGGCGGCACCTCGGACAGGCCGTCGCGTCCCTCGTCCAGCAAGCGCCACAGCGATTCCGGATCGTCGGCGCCGCCGGGGAAACGACAGGCCATCGCGATGATCGCGATGGCATCGTCGGTGCGCTGGTGCGGGACCGGCGTGGCCTCGGTTCCGGTGAGCGCGCGGTCCAGGACGGGCGCGGCGCCGGGTTCGGTTTCACTGCGCTCCGGGTCCGGGAGGGGCGCGGTCCCGGCGGGGGCATGGTGCAGCGCCGCCACCACTTGCGCGATGGTGGGGTGCTCGAAGAACAGGTTGGTATCCAAGTTCCGCCCGACGCGATCGGACAACTCCACGACGAGTTCGACGAGATCGGCGGAGCCGAGCCCGAATTCGACGAGCGGCCGGTGCACGTCGATCCGCGCCGGGTCGAGATACGCCAGCCGGGCGATGATCTCCACCAGCCAGCTCTGCATGGCTTCGGCGGTCATCGCCGCACCGGATGGTGCGGCCGCCGGGGCGCCGAGATCGTCGAACTCGCCGCGGACGGGCAGCACCGGGGAGAACGCGTCGTCGAGATAGGCCGCGCGACAAGCTTGCCGCTGTACCTTGCCGCTGCTGGTCTTGAGGATGGCGCCGGGCCGGAGCAAGACCACCGATCGCAGCGTGAGGCCGTGCTCGGCGCCGATCGCCGCGCGGATCGCGTCCTCCGCGTCGGCGAGTTCGGCCGGATCCTCGGTACGCACCTCCGCGACCACGACGGGCAGTTCCCCGTCGATGCCCTCGTCCACGGAGAACGCCGCGATACAGCCGGGGCGGACGGCGTCGTGCGCGGTCTCGGCCGTCAGCTCCAGATCCTGCGGGTAGTGGTTCTTGCCGTCGATGATCAGCAGATCCTTGCACCGGCCGGTGACGAACAGCTCACCGCCGGAGAGGAAACCCAGATCCCCGGTACGCAGGAAGGCGCGATCGTCGTCACCGAGCCGGGCGTGGAAGGTCTCGGCGGTGGCCGCTTCGTTGCCGAAATAACCGGCGGCGACACTGGATCCGGACACCCAGATCTCGCCTTCGATGCCGTCGGCGCACTCCGTGTGGCGCTCGGGGTCGACGATGACGATCGACAGCCCTTCGGCCGGGCGTCCCACACCGACCAGTTCGGAGCGGCCGGGCGGCAGGATCACCGTCGGCCGCGCGCCGAGTTCGGCGGCGCTGACGATGAGCGTCGCCTCGGCCAAGCCGTAGACCGGCTGGAACGATTCGGCCCGGAATCCGGCGCGGGCGAAAGTGTCGGCGAACCGGCGCACAGTGGCCGGACGCACCGTCTCCGAGCCGTTGAACGCCACCTTCCAGCTCCGGAGGTCGAGCCGATCGATCTGCTCGGAGGTCATCCGGCGCAGGCACAGCTCGTAGCCGAAGTTGGGACCGCCGCTGGTGTGCGCACCGAACGCGGACACCGCCTGCGGCCAGCGCTCGGGGCGCTGCAGAAAATGCTGGGGAGACATCAGCACCGCGTTCGCACCGACGAACATCGTCTGCAACACCGGCGCGATGAGCCCCATATCGTGATACATCGGCAGCCAGCTGACGAACAGCGCGTCGGTGAGCGATGCCAACAGCTCCGGCGTATGGCCCAGCGCCGCGGCGATGGCGCGCTCGTTGTGCAGCAGGTTCGCGTGGGTGACCACGACGCCGCGCGGTGCGCTGGTCGAACCCGAAGTGTATTGCAGGAAGGCGACCGAGTCCGGGCCGACGGCGGGCTGTCGCCACCCGGCCGCCGCGTCGTCGTGGATCTCGTCGGTCGCCAGCCAGGTCAGCGCGCCCAGTTCGGGAAGTTGCCCGACCGCGGCGGTCGCGTCGGCGCGGACCTGCCCGGTGGTGAGCACCGCGTCGACCTCGGCATCGGTGACCATGTGCCGCAACCGCCGCAGCGACCGGGCGTCCAGCTGCGGCAGCGGCGCGGGCACGGCGACGACGTTCGCGGCCAGGCAGCCGAAGAAGCCCGCGATGAAATCCAATCCGGACGGATACAGCAGCAGAGCCCGGCGGATGCCGCCGTCCTGCAACGCGGCGGCGATGGCCCGCGCCCGGGCCGACACGGCGGCGTAGGTGATCTCGTCGATGGCGCCGTCGGCGTCACCGGTGCGCAGGAAGCGGTAAGCCGTGGTAGCGCCGCGGTTCTCGCCGCGGGAGAGCAGGACATCGACGAACGAACGGTATTCGGTCATGCGGTACAACCTTCGGAACTCGACTGTCACGGTTGTCGTGCGCGCATCGGACGACGCCGCGATTCGCCCGCGGCGGCCGACCGGCATCTCATGGTCGGGGGGTCGCGACGGCCAGTTTCTCGACGGCGTCGACCGCCGCGAACACGCCGTTCTCCTGCGCGACCGTGCGGCCGATCTCGGCCGCTCGCTGCCGCACCTGCGGCGTGAGCGCCTGTGCCAACGCCTGGTGCAGACGATCGGGAGTGATCGTGCGGTACGGGAATGTCGCTCCGATACCGAGCGCGGCGATCCGCCAGCCGTAGAAGAATTGATCGCTGTGCACCGGGATCACCACGGCCGGAATCCCCGCCCGCACCACGTCGTGGGTATTTCCGCTGCCGCCGTGGTGCACCACCGCGACACAGCGTGGCAGAACGCGGTCGTAATCGAACGAATCGATGATGAGCAGGTTGCGGTCGGCGCTGAATCCTTTCGGGAATCCCTCGCCTTTCACGGTGACCAGCGCCCGCGCCCCCAAGCGCGCGCACACCGTCGCGATCATCTCGCGGCATTCCACCGGATCGAGCACCGGCATCCCGGTCATGCAGAAATAGATCGGTGGCGGCCCTTCGTCGAGCCACGCGTCCAGTTCGGGGTCGACGACCGCTTCGCCCCAGGCGTCCCGCAGCCGCGACGGCAGAATAGAGGCGCCCACGATCGTCGCGCGTTCCGGCCAATCGTGCGGCTTCGGCAACAGCACGGGGCTCACCATGTGGACGAGCGGTATCCGTTCGGCACGCAGCCGCCGGAAAGGATTGCGGGGCCTGCCCGCCAAGCCCATCTGACGGCGCAATTGACGGTCGACCTTGCGATACAGGAACGTATAGGACAATTCGAAAAGGCTGTAGGTCGCCCGCGACAGAGCCCGGGACGAGGTCATGTTCTTCGCCATGAACGACGACGGGAACTCATCGGTGCGTTCGAGCGGGTAGGGCAGGCAGCCGATCACCGGCGTACCGGTCTTCTCACGGAAATCCATCGCCCAGGGCAGTGTCGACGCGCACGCGACGACGACATCCGCGGACGCGCAGGTTCCCGCGAGCACCTCGTGCATCGCCACACCACGCTCACCCTCGATGATCCGCACCGTGTCGAGCATGATGCGGATGAACGGCAGCGTCTTTCCGGAGGCCAGGGCCTGCTTGGCCGCGGTCGTCTCGAGCAGTTCCGCGGCGTCGAAGGGAATCACCCGAGGCTCGAAGCCCGCCTTGCGCACGATGTGCGCTTGATTGCGGGTCGCGGTGATTTCCACATCGTGCCCGCGGGCACGGAATTCGTGCGCCAACGCGAGATACGGTTGATGATCGCCCCTGGTACCTGCGGGCAACAAGGCCACACGCATACTATCGACTTCCGCTCGTGCACTGGGCTCGTCCGGCCGGATTCCACGAATCGGCCGATTTCTGGTTCGTTGCAGGGGGCCGCCTCCCGCGGACATCCTGCTCGCTCGACAGAGTTCGGAACGGTACTCGGCCCCCCGCCGTTCTCAACGGGCCGACTGCCTGTCCGCAGAATCGGGAGATGGTCCTTTCGTCCGAACGATGAGCCGACCGGCTGCGCCACACCCGGCGTCATCGGCTCCTGCGAAACCGGCGCAGGCCAGTATTCCGGCTCGACCGGGCGCCGTCCAGACTAGGCGCGGACCGAATCGTTCCCTTCTCACCGGTGGGAGTCATCCGAGCGCGATGCCGGTGTCGGTCGCGCGAAAAAGGAGCGGCATCAGCGGATCTGGCGCGCCTATGTGTGGCCCGCCGAGTTGAGCCTGATGGCCCAGCCGGCCGGCCTCCGGTTGGTCGAGCGATGGGACGGATGGACGCGTGAACCGTTCACGGGCGAAAGTCGCGGGCACGTCTCGGTGTGGCAGAAGACCGCCGACTGACCGCTACCGGCCGGTTCGCGGAGCTACGCGAAGGGGTCTCGCCGAGGCGGCCGGTGACGGTTCTTTCGCGTCAGCGCGATCGAATTCGGGCCTCCCCGCTCCTGAATCGGCGGTGAGCGGGCGGCGCGCGTTCGATGACGACGCGCGGCATCCGCTTCGGGCATCTCCCCACCGGGCGAGGCCGGTTCCGGGAAATCGTCCCGCGGATATCACGGCACGGATCGGTGCGATCGCGGAGCATTCCGATACGGAATTACCCCTCCACGCTGTCGGCGGCGCGTTACGCGTCGTTCTGCCGGTCGATCGACTGCACCGAGTCCGGCCCGGGCGCCGAATTCCTCGTAGCCACACGGTGGACCGGCGATATCAGGCGACCTCGCGGGAGCATGACGACCCGGTGAAAAGGAGGCCGTTTGCGGCCGGGCGGGGTGCGCGGGCAATATGTGGAGGCTCGACGGTCGTCGCCGGCTGCGCCGCATCCCGTGCCGCAGAAGGGGACCCCGCCGTTCCAGGGGCGGAATCGATCTGTTATCTACTGGCTACGATTGTTTTTCGACTGCACGCGCTCGGTAACCGTGAAGGGATTATCTCTATGGCACGCAAGGTCGTCGTGACACTGGTCGATGACTACGACGGCAAGTCTCAGGCCGAGGAAACAGTGTCTTTCGCCGTGGACGGCGTGGCCTACGAGATGGACTTGTCGACGGACAATGCCGGTCAGTTACGCGGATTCTTCGAGCAATGGGTTCCGTATGCTCGCAAGGTGGGGCGCGCGCGCCGTGGTCGCGGCGGTGTCCTGCGGTCGGCGACCGATCGGGAACAGGCCACGGTGATTCGGGAATGGGCGCGCAAGAACGGCATCGATGTGTCGGCGCGTGGACGGATCTCCGCCGAGGTCGTCGAGGCGTACAAGAAGGCGAACGGGTAATTCGGAAAGTGAGCCTCGATCGGTAGCCTGAGGTCCCCGCGTCGCGTCGGCGGCGCGGGCGGCCACGGGGCGCACTTTCCGCACGATCCCGCGATAACGGCGCCCGACCGGGGTAAGCGACCGGTATGACGGTCATGACAGGCGCCTTGAAGCAAGAATTGCCCCGCCCGCGCGGCGAGCTCTCGGAAGCGGTGGTGGAGCTACTGCGCGGCGAACCGGGTGGCTCGGTGCCGGAGCCGGGTCCGGTGGACCCGTACGGCGAAGATCTGCACCTGGCCCTGCACACCTGCTACGAGTTGCACTACCACGGTTTCACGGCGGTCGACGCGGGATGGGAATGGGACCCGGGCCTGCTGGGTCTGCGCGCCGCGATGGAGCAGCGGTTCTTGCTGGCGCTGCGCGAGGACGTGCCCGGCGGCGGGGATCTCGACGCCGAACTCGACCAGTTGCTGGTTACGCCGGCAGACCCGGACGGAGTGAGCCGTTTGCTGCGCGACGAGGGCGAATGGTGGCAGATGCGCGAGTACTTCGTGCACCGTTCGATCTATCATCACAAAGAGGCCGACCCGTACGCATGGGTGATTCCCCGGCTGCGCGGGCAAGCCAAGGCGTCGCTGGTGGCGGTCGAGTTCGACGAGTTCGGGGGTGGGCGTGGCGAACGCGTGCACGCCCAGCTGTACGCCGACCTGCTGGCGGGCGCCGGCCTGAATCCGGACTATCTGCATTATCTGGACGTGGTGCCCGCGCCGATGCTCGCGCTGGTGAACATGATGTCGCTGTTCGGGCTGCATCGGGTGTGGCGGGGCGCGCTGGTAGGCCATTTCGCCACGGTGGAGATCACCTCCCCACCCGGCGCTCAACGCTTGGTGCAGGCGCTGGAGCGCTTGGACGCCGACCCGGCGTGCGTGCTGTTCTACCGCGAGCATGTCGAAGCCGACGCGGTGCACGAGCAGATCATGCGCACGGAAGTGATCGGCGACCTGCTTCGTCGGGAACCCGAGCTGACCGAGTCGGTGGCGTTCGGCATCCAGGTGACGAACCTACTGGAGGACCGATTCGCTGATCATGTGCTGGGGTCCTGGCACGCGGGTCGCAGTTCGTTGCGTGACGGCGGGAGTGGGACGGGCGGCACGGACGATTAAGCCGCGCTCGGCGGGCTATCCGCCGAATGTGATGTTGATTCGACCACCCGGCGTCTATCCGCCACAGCTGGACACCTGGCTGCTCGTCCGTGCCCTTGCCGAGGCGGGCGTTCCGCGCGGTGGACACGCGCTGGACGTGTGTACCGGGACGGGCGCCTTGGCCGTCGCCGCCGCGTACACGGGAGCCGCGCGGGTCACGGCGGTGGACGTGTCCCGGTCCGCCGTGGTGTCCGCCTGGTTGAACTGCCGGTTGCGCGGCATCGACGCGGAGGTGCTGCGCGGTGATTTCGGCGCGGTGCTTGGCGGTCGAAGTTTCGATCTGGTGCTGGCCAACCCGCCCTATGTCCCCGCGCCCGAGGGCACCGACAGCCGCGGCATCGCCCGTGCCTGGGATGCCGGGGCGGGAGGCAGGGCGATCCTCGACCAGTTGTGCGCGGCGCTGCCCGCTCTGCTGAAACCGCGGGGGGTCGCGTTGATCGTGCATTCGGCGCTGAGCGATCCCGATTCGACCTTGGCTCAGCTGCGCGAACGAGATCTCAAGGCCTCGATCGTGGCACGGGCGACCGTGCCGTTCGGGCCCGTGCTGCGGCGGCGCGCGGACTGGCTGGAAGCGGCCGGGCTGATCGAGCCCGGTGAGCGTATGGAAGATCTGGTGGTGATCCGTGCCGACCGCATCCGACAATGAGCAGTGGCGGCGAGTGACGCTCACCGCCGACGGCCCCGCCTTGATCGAGGGACCGGTGGAGTTCGTCACCGCGGACGGCCGGACGGTTCGCTCCGACCGATTCATGGTGGCGCTGTGCCTGTGCAAGCGCTCGAAGAACTATCCGTTCTGTGACACCAGCCACCGCAAGCATCGCCGTTCGTCGTGACCGCGGGTCATGCCGAGGAACCGTCGGCGCCCAGCGAGCGGACGGTGTCGAGCAGCGAGGCGGTCGCGCAGGCGACGGTTTGCTCGACCACGTCCACCGGCTCGCCGTCGAACTGACGGTGCCACGCGCGCACGCCGTGCTCGGTGGCGATCGCGAACCACACCGAGCCCGGCGGCTGACCGTCCTGCGGGTCCGGGCCGCCTGCGCCGGTGACTGCCACGGCGACAACCGCTTCGAGCAAGGTGCGGACTCCGGTGGCCATCGCTTCGGCCGCGGTCTGGGACACCACCGGCACGTCGGGCACACCCAGGACCGTGCGCTTGACCTCCGTGCTGTAGGCCACGAGACCGCCGCGGAACCACTCCGACGAGTTCGGCGCCGCGCCCAGCGTGGCGGAAAGCCGGCCCGAGGTGAGCGATTCGGCAACCGCCACGGTGATCTCCGACTGCTGTGCCCTTTCGGCCAGCTCGTGTGCGTTCTCGTCCGCCTGCGGCATCTGCGTCCTTTCTGCGCTGTCTGCAGCTCACCATACGGCCCGGCGCGGGTCCGGCCGGACGGCAGCCACCCCGTTTCGGCGCGGCGGCGCCGGGAATCTCGGCAGAGAACCGGCCCTTGACGCAAGGAGAAAGCGATGACGACCGACGCGATCGTGCTGCTGCGCGACGACCACAAGGCGATCCGGAAACTGTTCCGTGAGTTCGAGAAGGCGGGCGAGGACGCCACGGCGACCAAGGGCAAGGTGGTGCAGAAGATCATCGAGGCGCTCACCGTGCACACGTATCTGGAGAACGAGTGCATGTATCCCGAGGTGCGCAAACTCCTTCCGGAGCTGGAGGACGACATCCTGGAGTCCTACGAGGAGCATCACGTCGCCGACGTGCTGGTCACCGAGCTGGCGATGATGAAGCCCGACGACGAGCACTTCACCGCCAAGACCACCGTGCTGATCGAGAACGTCGACCACCACATCGACGAGGAAGAGAACGAGTGGTTTCCCAAGGTGCGCGAGAAATTGGGACGCAAGCAGCTTCAGGAGATCGGGGCGCGGATGCAGGAGCTCAGGAAGAAGGCGCCGACCTCGCCCGCGCAGCCCTCGGCGCTGAAGAAGACCGTGGACGCTGTGCTGGCCTGAAACAGACG
>NZ_JBHVDM010000074.1:0-36018 GCF_042802775.1 Nocardia sp. NPDC057455
GTTCCGATATCTCGGAACCACCCGGGCTCTCGGGGTGAGCGACGGGACTCGAACCCGCGACAGCCAGGATCACAACCTGGTGCTCTACCAACTGAACTACGCTCACCATCGCCGATGAAGAACCGGCGGGCTAGATATTAGCGTGTCAACCCGTCCACTCCCTAATCGGCCTCAGGCGAGCCGTTGACCTGGGCCGATTCCGTCCGGTCCGGCGCGACCTCGGCGGCGATGGCGGCGATTTCGGTGGTGGAGGGGCCGGGCGGCGCGACGAACGCGGTCCGCCGGTAGTACTCCAGCTCCCGGATGGACTCCTGGATGTCGGCCAGTGCGCGATGGCTCAAACCCTTCTCCGGCTGGCCGAAGTAGATGCGCGGATACCAGCGGCGGCACAGCTCCTTGATCGAACTCACGTCGACCATCCGGTAGTGCAGGTGGGCGTCCAGCCGGGGCATGTCCCTGGCGATGAAACCGCGGTCGGTGGCGATCGAGTTACCGGCCAGCGGCACGGTGCGCGGGGTGGGAATGTACTGGCGGATGTAGTCGAGCACGCGCTGCTCGGCCTCTTCGAGGGTGACGGTGGAGCGGCGGACCTCCTCGGTCAGGCCGGAGCGCGCGTGCATGTCGGCGACCACCGCGGGCATCGCGGCCAGCGCGTCGTCGTCGGCGTGGATGACGATGTCCACGCCCTCGCCGAGGATGTTGAGATCGCTGTCGGTCACGAGTGCGGCCACCTCGATCAGCTTGTCGCTGTCCAAGCGCAGGCCGGTCATCTCGCAATCCATCCACACCATGTATTTGTCGGACACCCGTGCAACATTAGCCGGGCGGCGGTCCCGAGCCCGCGGTGCGGCGCGGCAACTGTGAAGCATTCGATCTAGTCCATGAATCTGACCGGCGGGGATACAGTTTCTTCCGGAGCGGCACCTGGCGTTTTCGGTGCGACAGCAAACACTGCGTAAAGCAGTTCGAGTCGAGCCAGGACGGAGGACGTGCGATGACCACCCCTCAGGAGAAGGCGGCCGCGGCGCGCAAGGCGGCCGACGAGGCGGCGCGGATCGCGGCGGAGGCGGCCGCTGTCGCGGAGGCCGCCGAACGGGAGCTGGCCGGTCGGACGGCCGACGCCGGGGCCGGCTCGGCCGCGCGAGCGGAATCATCCGTCGAGCGGGAGGGTGCGTCCGCCGCGCAAGAGATCGCCGCGGGTTACGCCTTCGAAGGCGCCGCGCTCGAATTGGGCACCGTCGTGGTCGACGCGACGGTGGATCCCGCCGCCCGCGTCCGTATCCCGCTGCGCATGATGAACCGGCACGGATTGGTTGCCGGGGCCACCGGTACCGGGAAGACGAAGACCCTGCAGGGCATCGCGGAGCAGTTGTCGAGCGCCGGGGTTCCGGTAGTGCTGGCCGACATCAAAGGCGACTTGTCGGGTCTGGCCGAGCCGGGACGATCGAGCGAAAGTCTCGCCACGCGCGTCGCGGAGACCGGCGCGGACTGGGCGCCGACCGGCTTCCCGGCCGAGTTCGTCTCGCTGGGTTCCACGGGGGCGGGGCTTCCGATCCGCGCGACGATCAGCTCCTTCGGCCCGGTGCTGCTGAGCAAGGTGCTGGAGCTGAACGAGACGCAGGAATCGACCCTCGGCTTGATCTTCCATTGGGCGGACCGCAACGGTCTCGCGCTGCTGGATCTGAAGGACCTGCGGGCCGTGATCACGCACTTGACCAGCCCCGAGGGCAAGGAAGACCTGAAAGGCATCGGCGGTGTCTCCGCGGCCACCGCGGGGGTGATCCTGCGCGCCCTGGTGAATCTGGAGGCCGACGGCGGCGACACGTTCTTCGGCGAGCCCGAACTCGACCCGGCCGATTTGGTGCGGGTCGTGGACGGAAAAGGGGTGATCACGCTCTTCGAGCTGGGCAGCCAGGCGGCGCGGCCGGTGATGTTCTCCACCTTTTTGATGTGGGTGCTCGCCGACCTGTTCCAGACGCTGCCCGAGGTGGGCGACCAGGACGAGCCCGCGCTGGTCTTTCTCTTCGACGAGGCCCACCTCTTGTTCGCCGACGCCTCGAAGGCGTTCCTGGAGCAGGTGGAGCAGACCGTCAAACTGATCAGGTCCAAGGGGGTCGGCGTGTTCTTCTGCACTCAGCTGCCCACCGACATTCCGAATCAGGTGCTCTCGCAGCTCGGCGCGCGCATCCAGCATGCGCTGCGCGCGTTCACCCCCGACGACCAGAAGGCGTTGTCCAAGACCGTCCGCACCTACCCCAGGACCGGCGTCTACGACTTGGAGCAGGCGCTGACCTCCCTCGGCACCGGCGAGGCGATCGTGACCGTGCTCTCCGAGCAGGGCGCGCCGACACCGGTGGCCTGGACCAGGCTGCGGCCGCCCCGGTCGCTGATGGACACCATCGGTGCGGACGCGATCAAATCGCGGGCCCTGTCCAGTCCGCTGGCCTCGAAGTACGCCCAGAACATCGATCGGGAGTCGGCTTACGAACTGCTCGCCGCGAAGGTGGCCGCGGCGGCGCCGGATGCGGAGCCCGCTCCCGTGCCCGGACGTGCCGCGACCCGCGCGGAAGAGGAGTCCGCCGCCGAGCGGATCATGAAGAACCCCGCGGTGCGCAGCTTCCTGCGTTCGGCCGCGAGCGCGGCAGGCCGCCAGATCACGCGCAGCCTGTTCGGCACCAGGCGTCGCTGAGCGCGGCGACGCGCGACGCGCGACGCTCAGCATCCCACGTCACGGGCCGGCAGGTCCGCGGTCGTCTCCCTCCGTGCCGGTTCGTCGGAGCGTCCGTGGCGGACGGGGACGATCGGCGGCCGGCGACGCAGCTGTAGGACGAGGCCGGGCTGTGATGCTAGGCGCCGGTGCAGGGCACCGCGAGCACCTCGACGGGGCCGTCCATGGCATGGGTGGGCGTTCGTACTGATCGGCGAGTGTGACGCCGCCGAGGGTGATCTCGCCCTCGCCGTCGTAGTACGTGTCCGGGTCAGATCGCGGGATTCAGGCGCGAAGGTGTTCCCGAGGACGGGAGGATGTCGAGCAACGTCACGATCTGCCGGGCCGATGCCAGGACTACGCCGGGCGCGGAGCAGGTGGGCTGGTCATATGCGGATCCTCGACCACCCGGCGTTCCTTCTCGACAGATCGCTGACGCTCAGTTGCCGAGCTTCTTGTAGAACGCGCCCGCGATCGGAGCGGTGACCGCACGCGGGCCGTACTGGCCCGCAACGCTCATTCCCTTGCTGATCAGACCGGGGACCACGCGCATCTTGTTGCGGGCGAGCGCGTCGATGGACACCTTGGCGGTGTACTCCGAGGAGACCCACATGAAGTCGGGCACCATCCGGTCGACGATGGAGGCGTCGGCGGGGTCCGGTATGTCGGTGCGTACCGGTCCGGGCGCCAGCAGCGTGACGTGCACGCCGGAGCCCTTCAGCTCACCGCGCAGTGATTCGGAGAAGGTGTTGGCGAACGCCTTGCTCGCCGCGTAGGTGGCGTTGTTCGGGATCGGCATGTTGCCCGCGGCCGAGCCGCTGATCAGGACGCCGCCGCCACCGCGGGCGAGCATGCCGGGTAGCACCGCCAGCGTCAGATCGTGCACGGCGACGGCGTTGAGTTCCATCTGCGCGCGCTCGTAGGCCGGGTCGAGTTCGGCGACCGCGCCGAAGGTCGCGATGCCCGCGTTGTTGCACAGGATGGCGATGTCGCGCGCGGCCAGTTCCTCCACCAGCACGCCGCGCTGGTCGCGGTCGGCCAGGTCGACGGCGCGCACCTCGGCGGTGATGCCATGGGCCAGGGTCAGCCGCTGCGCGAGCTCGGTGAGCAGCTCCTCGCGGCGGGCGACCAGGATCAGCGAGTAGCCGCGGGCGGCGAGGTCGGCGGCGAGCGCGGTGCCGATGCCGGAGGAGGCGCCGGTGACGACCGCGCGGTTCTCGGAGGTGGGGGAGGGCAGGCTCACTCGGTGCAGCCTAGGCGATGCCGGACGAAAGGACGCCGACGGATGCTGCCGCGTGATCCCCGGCGAGGCGGTATGCCATGCCGCGGCAACGGCGACCGGGCATCGAGCCCGGCCGCCGCACCCGGTCAGAGCCGTGCGGCCAGCCTGGTGCCCTGGTCGATGGCTCGTTTGGCGTCCAATTCGGCGGCCAGTTCGGCGCCGCCGATGAGATGCAGGCTGACGCCGGCGGCACGCAGCGGGCCTTCCAGTTCACGCACCGATTCCTGGCCCGCGCAGACGACGACGTTGTCGACCGGGATCAGCTGCGGCCGTTGCCGTTTCTCGCCGAAACTGATGTGCAGCCCGTTGTCGTCGATGCGCTCGTAGTTGACGCCACCGATCTGCTCGACACCCTTGGCCTTCAGCGCGGCGCGGTGCACCCATCCGGTGGTCTTGCCCAGATCTTTGCCGAACGTGGATGTCTTCCGTTGCAGCAGGACGACTTCGCGTGCCGCGGGAGCGGGCCTCGGCGTGGCGAGCTGCCCGCGGACCTGCTCGTCGTCGGAGGTGACGCCCCACTCTTCCTTCCACTCGTCCAGCTTGAGTGTGGGATGGCCTTCCACGGTGAGGAATTCGCTGACGTCGTAGCCGATGCCGCCCGCGCCGATCACGGCGACGCGCGCGCCGACCGGCTTCTCCTCGCGGACCAATTCGGCGTAGGACAGCACCATGGGGTGGTCGATACCGGGAATGTCGGGGATCCGGGGCCGCACACCGGTGGCGAGCACGACCTCGTCGTAGCCTCCCGCGATGAGTTCGTCGGCGCCCACCCGCTTGTTCAGGTGCACGGTGACGCCGGTGAGCTCGAGCATCCGGTGGTAGTAGCGAATCGACTCGCTGAACTCCTCCTTGCCGGGGATGCGGCGGGCGATGTCGAACTGGCCGCCGATCTTGTCGTCGGCCTCGAACAGTTCGACGTGATGGCCGCGTTCGGCGAGGTTCACCGCCGCCGAAAGCCCGGCCGGGCCCGCGCCGACCACGGCGACGCGCTTGCTGCGGCGGGTCGGCAGCAGCTTCAGTTCGGTCTCGTGACCGGCGCGCGGGTTGAGCAGACAGGAGACGGTCTTGTGCTGGAAAGCGTGGTCCAGGCAGGCCTGGTTGCACGCGATGCAGGTGTTGATCTCGTCGACGCGATCCTGCGCGGCCTTGTTCGCCCACTCCGGGTCGGTGAGGAAGGGGCGGGCCAGCGAAACGAGCTGCGCGTCACCCCGGGTCAGGATCTCCTCGGCCACTTCGGGCATGTTGATCCGATTGGACGCGCACACCGGGATGCCGACCCGCGCGGTGATCTTCGCGGTGAATTCGACGAAGGCGGCACGGGGTACCGAGGTCACGATGGTGGGCACCCGCGCCTCGTGCCAGCCGATGTCGGTATTCAGGATATTCACCCCGGCGGCTTCGAGTTCCTGTGCCAGCGCGACGATCTCGTCGAAGGTCTGTCCCTTCTCCACCAGCTCGGCCATGGACAGCCGGAACACGATGATGAAGTCCGGGCCGGCCGCGGCGCGGGTACGGCGCACGATCTCCACCGCGATCCGGCGCCGGTTCTCCGGTGAGCCGCCCCAGGCGTCGGTGCGCTTGTTGGTGCGCGGTGCGAGGAACTGGTTGATGAAATATCCTTCACCGCCCATGATCTCGCAGCCGTCGTATCCGGCGAACTGGGCGAGCTTCGCGCAGCGGGCGTAGTCGTCGATGGTCCGCTCGATGCCTGCGGCCGAGAGCGCGCGCGGCCGGAACGGGTTGATCGGCGCCTTGATCGACGAAGCCGACACGCTGCCCGGCATGTAGGAGTAGCGACCCGCGTGCAGGATCTGGATGGCGATCTTGCCGCCTTCGGCGTGCACCGCCTTGGTGATCACCCGATGCCGGTATGCCTCGGTCTTGTTGGTCAGCTTGGCGCCGAAGGGCAGCAGCCAGCCCGCACGGTTGGGCGCGTAGCCGCCGGTGATGATCAGGCCCGCGCCGCCGCGCGCGCGTTCGGCGAAGTAGGCGGCCAGCTTGTTGGTGTCCCAGGCGCGATCCTCCAGCCCGGTGTGCATCGACCCCATCACCACTCGGTTGCGCAAGGTGGTGAAGCCGAGATCGAGCGGCTCGAACAAATGGGGGAAGGGGCTCATCGGTGTGGTCGCCTTTCTCCGTCAATCCGCGTGCGGGGCTGTCGCGCGCGGGTGCAATGCGTGCAGAACTTCGTCGCACCATTCGATGAACCCCGACTCCACGCGGATGCCCGCGCGCAGGACGAGGTACTGGTGCAGGGTCGTCCCGCCGAGCCGGTCGGGGGCGGGGAAGTCGTGTTTCTCGATCTGCCGGTACAGCTCGAGCCGCTGGGCGTGCTGGTCGCGATGGCGGGCCACTTCGGCTCGCAATGCGGTGATGTCGCCATAGGCGGCGGCGCGGATCTTCACCGCGAGTTCGTTGCGTGGAGTACCGGAGTCGCTCGGTTCGGCGATCCAGCGCGCGAGTTCGGCCCGACCGGCCTCGCTCACCGAGTACACCTTCTTGTCCGGCCTGCCCTCCTGGATCACCGACTCGCCGTCGACCCAGCCGGACTCCTCCATGCGTTTGAGGACGCGATAGATCTGCTGGTGGGTCGCGCTCCAGAAATAGCCGATGGATTTGTCGAAGCGGCGCGCCAGTTCATATCCCGAGCCCGCGCGCTCGGTCAGCGATACCAGCAGCGCATGCTCGAGTGCCATGCGGTGAGAATAGCCGTGACATTCGGTACTATGCAACTAGGTGCATAGCGAACCGTCGACTTCGCCGGGCCGGAACTCGCTTCGGCCGGACTGCAATGGCCGCGCGCATTAAGCTGCGCGGCATGACCGAGGTGAACGCCCGGGCGACAGTAGGGCAGGCCGCCGGGCGCGGGCAGGTGGTGGCGTGGGGGCTGTGGGACTGGGGGTCTTCGGCATTCAACGCCGTGATCCTCACCTTCGTGTTCTCGGTGTACCTCACCGACAAGGTCGGTGACGACCTGCCCGGCGATGTCTCCGCCAGCGCGTGGCTGGGGTGGGCGCTGGGCAGCGCGGGCCTGATCGTGGCATTGACCGCGCCGGTCAGCGGGCAGCGCTTCGACGCGTCCGCGAAACGCAAACGCTCCCTCGGTGCGCTGACCGCGCTGACCATCGCGGCGATGACGCTGATGTTCTTCGTGCACGACGACTATCGCGACCTGTGGCTCGGTCTGGTGCTGCTGGCGTTCGCGTCGGCCTGTTTCGAGTTGGCGAACGTGCCGTACAACGCGATGTTGCGGCAGGTGTCCACTCCCGCGACGGTCGGCCGGGTCTCCGGATTCGGCTGGGCGATGGGCTATTTCGGTGGCATCTTCCTGCTGCTCATCTGCTACTTCGGCTTCATTTCCGGCGAGGGCGACAACCGTGGGCTGCTCGGCATGCCCACCGACGACGGACTCAACATCCGCTTGGTCGCCGTGCTGGCCGCCGTCTGGTTCGCCGCCTTCGCGCTGCCGGTGCTGTTCGCGGTCCCCGAACTGCCGCGCACCGACGCCGATCCCGGCGCGGCGCGCGCCGGATTCCTCGGTTCGTACCGGGTGCTGTGGCGCGACCTGCGCGAGCTGTGGCGCACCGACCGGCGCACGGTCGGCTTCCTGGTGGCCAGCGCCGTGTTCCGGGACGGTCTCGCCGGGGTGTTCACCTTCGGGGCGGTGCTCGCCGTGCGGGTCTACGGCATCGCCGACTCGGATGTGCTGCTGTTCGGGATAGCCGCCAATGTCGTTGCGGCGCTGGGCGCGATCGTGGCGGGGCGTTTCGACGACCGGGTCGGACCGAAGATCGTCATCGTGGTGTCCCTGGCCGCCATGCTGGTGTGCGGACTGGCGCTGGTCGTGGTGTCCGGGCCGCTGATGTTCTGGATTTTCGGCCTGCTGCTCACCGTCTTCGTCGGTCCCGCGCAGGCGGCGGCGCGCTCGTTCCTGACTCGCCTGGCGCCGCCTGGGCGTGAAGGCCAGCTCTTCGGCTTGTATACGACCACCGGGCGAGCGGTGTCCTTCCTCGCGCCGAGCCTGTTCGGCTTGTTCGTCTGGCTGTTCGACGCCGACCGGGCGGGCATCGCCGGCTTGCTGATCGTGCTCGCGGCGGGGCTCGCGGTACTGCTACCGGTACGGTCGCCGGATCCGGTCGGAGCGGAGCGCGGCGACGCCGAGGAGTCCCGGCTCGCCGAATGAGCGCGCGGCGGGCGCCCGATCGCCGGATCAGCGCCGCTTCGGAGGACGCCAGCCGCCCATGCCGAGCGCGATCAACCGCATCTGCTGGACGGTGCGGTCGATGATGGTCTGCTCGTCGCGCGGTGTGGCCGACACGTAGGCGGCGATGCCGTCGGTCACCGTGGTGACCATGAGGTCGGCGGCGATTTCCAGATCACGCGGCGTCCAGGAGTCGAGGGCGCGGATCCGGGAGAGATCGGCGACCAGTTCGCGCACGATCAACTGGATCTCCCTGGCGATGGCCGTGCGCAGCGCCGCGGACCCGCCGTGGCGCTCCCTGGTGAGGAAGCCGAACAGCTCACGCTTGGGGCCCACCTGAGCGAACACGAAACGCACCGTGTCCGACAGGCTCGCGTCCGCGTTGCGGCGGACTTCGCGCAGCGCCAGTCGCAGCGCGGTGACACCGTCGTCGACAAGGGTGGCGCCGAGGTCCTCCAGCGACGCGAAGTGCCGGTAGAACGCCGTGGGCACGATGCCCGCCGAGCGGGCGATCTCCCGCAGGCTGAGCGCGGCGAATCCGCGCTCGGCAGCCAGCGCGAGGGTGCCGTCCAGCAGCGCCTGCCTGGTCCGCTCCTTGCGTTCGCCCCGGGTAGCTGCCTGCTCATTCATCCCGGTGAGCATACATCCGTTCACCATTCGACCTATCCATAGATGTAGTTCGAGTCACATGTTTCACCGGTTGACACCTAGCCCCGGTCATCCGGCACACTGGTTTAGTGTACAGACGTGCACTGAAATCGGTCGCACGTCGTCAGCCCGACAAGGCACGGAGAATTAATGATGGATCTCATCGACCTGGTGCAGACCCTGACCTCGCCGCACCCGCTGGACCGGTATCTGGAACTGGTCCGCCCCACCCTCACGGTGCGGGACATGCGGGCCGAAATCACGAACGTGCACCGCTCGACGCCGGGTTCGGTCACACTCACGCTGCGCCCGACCCGGCAGTGGAAGGGCCATGTCGCCGGACAGTTCGTCCAGATCGGCGTGGTGATCGATGGTGTGCGGCACACGCGGTGCTATTCGCCGGTGAACCCGAGCGGCCGGGATCGGCGGATCCAGCTGACCGTCAAGGCACATCCGGACGGCTTGGTATCGCAGTACCTCTACCACCACGCCGCCCCCGGCATGGTGGTCGACCTGACCCCCGCCGACGGCGTGTTCCGGCTGCCCGAACCGCGACCGGAGCGCGTATTGCTGATCAGCGGCGGCAGCGGCATCACACCGGTGCTGTCCATGCTGCGCACGCTCGCCGCGGAGGACCATGCGGGCGAGGTCGTGTTCCTGCACTACGCGAAGTCGCCCGCCGTGCTGCCGCACCGAGCCGAACTGGACGCGATCGCGCAGCGGCACCCGAACTTCCGCATCGAGCTGCGGTATCCGCACCGCGCGCCGGATACGGCGCGGGTCGATCCCGATGCGCCGTGGGTGGACCTGAACCAGCCGAAGAGCAACGGATACTTCGACTACGACGAACTGGAGCGCGTCGCGCCTTGGTTCGCCGACGCGCAGACCTATGTCTGCGGCCCGCAGTCGCTGATGGATGCGGTGCGCACGATCTATCAGGCCGAGCAGTTGGAAGACCGGCTGCACACCGAAGAGTTCACCCTGTCGCTCGCCCCGGTCGACGCCGCGGACGCGCAAGGCACCGTGAACTTCTCGGCCAGCGGCGTGAGCGCGCAGAACAACGGCGCCTCGCTGCTCGAACAGGCCGAATCCGCCGGGCTCAGCCCCGAGTACGGCTGCCGCATGGGGATCTGCTTCTCCTGCACCGCGGTGCGCCGCTCCGGCTGCACGCGCAATCTGCGCACCGGCGAGACCGACAGTGACCCCGACCAGCCGATCCAGCTGTGCATCAGCGCGCCGGTCGGCGACGTCGCGGTCGACATCTGATTGAAGAAGGGGAGCGAACTATGACCATCCTGACCGAAACCGACAACGGACCGCTGGTCCTGAGCCCGGACCAGATCGAGGAACTCGGCCGCGAACTCGACGAGTTGCGCGCCGCGATCGTCGCCGACCTCGGCGAGCGCGACCGGGAGTACCTGTACTCGATCATCAAGGCGCAGCGCGGCTTCGAGATCGCCGGGCGCGGCCTGATGTATCTCGGCTTCCTTCCGCCGGTCTGGCTGGCCGCGGTGGCCGCGCTGAGTGTGTCGAAGATCCTGGACAACATGGAGATCGGCCACAACGTGATGCACGGCCAGTACGACTGGATGCGTGAGCCCGGCCTGAATTCCCGTGTGTTCGAGTGGGACACGGTCTGCCCGGCCGACCAGTGGAAGCACTCGCACAACTACCTGCACCACACCTACACCAACATCCACAACAAGGACCGCGACATCGGCTACTCCATCCTGCGCATGGACGAGGCCCAGGAGTGGAACGTGCTGCGGCTCGGGCAGCCGGTGTACGCCTTCGCGCTCATGATGCTGTTCGAGTGGGGCGTGATGGGCCACGACCTCGAGGTCGAGAACATCCTGGCGGGCAAGAAGAAGTGGCCGGAGGTCAAGAAGCTGCTGCTCGGCCAGTGGCGTAAGGCGGGCAAGCAGGTGCTGAAGGACTACCTGGTGTTCCCCGCCTTGACCGGACCGCTGTTCTTCCACACCCTGGCCGGCAACGTCACCGCCAACCTGGTGCGCAACGTGTGGGCCTTCGCCATCATCTTCTGCGGCCACTTCCCGGCGGGCGTACAGACGTTCACCGAGGAGGAGACCGCGGACGAGACCCGCGGCGAGTGGTACATCCGGCAGATGCTCGGCTCGGCCAACATCAGCGGGAGCAAGCTGTTCCACATCATGTCCGGCAATTTGTCGCACCAGATCGAACACCACCTGTTCCCGGACCTGCCCGCCAGCCGTTATCCGGAGATGGCGCCGACTGTGCGCGCATTGTGTGAGAAGTACGGTTTGCCGTACAACACCGGCTCGCTCGGTAAGCAGATCGGCTCGGTGTGGAAGAAGATTTTCAAGCTCGCACTGCCGCCGAGTTGGGTCGAGAGCGAGCCGTCTCCCGGTGTTATCGTGATGCGACAGCGGCAGGCGAGCGAAGCGGGCGTGTGAATGATCGGGAAATTCGAAAGCAACAAAGATCTTATTCAAGAAATGACCTCCTCCGGCGCCAAGCATGTCGGCAATATCGCGGGCATCATCACGGGCACCGTCGCCGAGGTCACCCGGGAGATCGGTGAATGGATCACCGACGCGATCGAGATGCGGGAGGCGGCGGCCGCGGCGCGCCGGGACGCGGCGGCGCAAGGCGACCTCGATTCCGATCTCGGCGACGAGGCCGAGGTGCCGGTGGAAAAGCCGCCGGTCAGCCGGACGGAGGAGTTCCTCGACGCCGAAGTCGTCGAACCCGGAGTCGACGAGCCGCGCTGATCACCACACCGGCAGCCGTCGCCGGTGCTCGGTGACGTCGGTGATCAGATCCTGGTAGCCGTCGATCAGTTCGGCGAGCCTGGTCCACTGCAGGTGGGCTTCCCCGCCCACCTGCGCCGGATGCGGCCCAGTCGTGATCTCCTCGCCCAAGGTGTGACGAGCCGCAACCCATTTCGCCGCGATTCGATCGATCACCGCGCCGAGTGTCTCGGTATGCAGGGAGGCGCCCTCCCGGTGCCGGACGTTGGCGGCGACCCAGGCGTCGATGCGTCCGATCCAGACGGCGCGGCAGTCGTCGATGTCCTCCAGCTGCTGGCTGCACGCCGCGACGTGCGCGCTGGACGCTCCCGGCGCGTGTGCTCGCTCGAGCGCCCGCTGCCGCCCCGAGTGGCAGTCGACGAGTTTGCGCGCGGCGTGCAGCACGCTGTGCCGGTGCTGGTTCTCGCCGGTTTCGCGGATCGCGCGCAGCAGTGCGGCGGGCGGTGGCAGTTCCTCGGCTCCGAGGCCGCGCTGAGCGTATTCGGTGGGCATGGCATCCCTCTGGCGATACGGCGAATCATGGATACGCCAGGGCCGAGGGGGATTTCGGGGAGGGGCGCCCCTCGGCTCCGGCGCAGTCCCGCATCCGGATGTCGTCCCACGGTCCACCAGCACGGCAGAGAAACCGGGAATTCCGCGACGATGCGAGAGAAGACGTCCGAGAAATAGGGACACTTTCAGGAAAGCGCGGTAGCCGAATCCACGCAATACTCTGGTGTACGAATCCGAAAGCTGCCGGGAAATCGTTATGTTCCGTTACGGATCGGTCACCCGGTGTCGCGCGCGGGGTGGTGTGCCCCCGAATTGTTCGAGCGCATGAGCAGCAACCGATTCCGCGCGAGCGCTGCGCGTCATCGCCCGATCCGCTAGCCTCGGTGTTCGTGCCCGCGTACGTGTCATCGCCCGAGTTGACATTCGGCTTCATGTTCGCCCTGGAAGACCCCGAGCGAATCGCGGAGGTCGTGCGCAATCTGATCGTCCGCAAGACCGTCTCGGTTTTCCGTCTGGCCCGGCTGT
Source organism: Nocardia sp. NPDC057455 (assembly GCF_042802775.1). NCBI lineage: Bacteria > Bacillati > Actinomycetota > Actinomycetes > Mycobacteriales > Nocardiaceae > Nocardia > Nocardia sp. NPDC057455. Next base: position 12,648 of record NZ_JBHVDM010000074.1, read on the forward strand.
CCGACGACGACGGCCCGCCGGAGCGCTACGTGGTCAACTGGGCGGTCATCCCGCAGATCTCGATCACCACCAGTGCGCCGGAGCAGGAGGATCTGCGCGCCACCCGAACCATGCTGGTCAATGCCTTCCTCAGTGAGGACGGCGAGGTCAGCCTGTATTCGGCGCAGGCGAACGGACCAGCCTGACCGGGCCGTCCCGGGTGGCGCGCATCCGGGACCACCCGCTCGATCAGCCGATCGGGACCGGCGCGTCGAGCCGGCCGGAACGTGCGAGCGCGAACAATCCCGCCGCCGCGACCGCGCCGACGGCGACGAGCGCCGTCCACGCCAGTGCGCTCAGCCCGGCATCGCGGGTGGTATCCAGCAGCGTTCCGATGCCCAGATTCCCGAGCAGGATGCCGACGCCGACGATCGTGTTGTACAGCCCGTAGTGCGTCGCCACCAGGTGGTTGCCCGACAGTGCGACCACGGTGTCCATCTCGAACGGAAAGACCGCTGCCGCACCGATTCCCAGCACGACGGCGGTCAGCAGCAGTGCGCCGATCGCAGGCCACGCGCCGACGCCGGTGCCCGGGATCATCACCAGCGGCAGGAACGCGGACGCGAGGATCGCCATGCCGAGCGCCAGGCTGCGCGCGCGGCCCCACCGCTGTCCGAACCAGCGGGTGATGCGCAATTGCCCGGCGATCGCGATCAACGCGGACAACACGAACACCGCGGTCGTCAGCGTGGTCGCCGAGTCGCCCGCGATCCGTGCCGCGTGCACGGGCAACGCCAGGTAGACCTGGAAGGCCAGTACCGAGGAGCTGATCATCGCCGCGGCGAACAGCAGGAACGGCCGGTTGGCCAGTACGACGCGCCAATCATCCAGCACGGAGGTGGTTTTCGGCGCGGCCGTGTGCTGCGGAAGCGCGCGGAGCTGGGCCAGCGTCAGCGCGCCGAACACCATGGCCGCGCCCGTGGCGGTGGCACGGAAGTCGACGGCCATCAGCGCGAGCCCGACGATCGGGCCGAGCAACATTCCCGCCTGATAGAAGACGTTGAATACGGCGAACGCCTCCACCCGGCGCGACCCCGAGTCCACCGCCAGATACGCGCGGACCGCGGGGTTGAACAATGCGCCCGCGAAACCGGTCGCGGCCGAGGCGGCCAGCAGCGCGGGCAGCGTATCCGCGACCGCCAGCACGGCGAAACCGCCGGTGCGCAGCAGGCATCCGGTCACGATGAGCGGTTTGTAGCCGAGTCGATCGGCCAACGTGCCGCCGAGCAGGAACATGCCCTGCTGGGCGAAGTTCCGGATGCCGAGGACCAGCCCGACCGCCCACGCGGCCAGCCCGAGCGGGCCGGCCAGATAGCCCGCCAGGTAGGGCATCAGCATGTAGAACCCGGTGTTGATGGCGAACTGATTGACCATCAGCATGCGGCTGGCGCGGTTGAAGCCGCGGAAGGCGGTGATCAGCTCGGTCATCGCGTCCACTCCTCGCCGCCGCCACGGGGATCGACGACAGTCGTGCAGCGGGTCCACGAGTCGACGACGGCGTCGGCCGGATGCGCGATACGCAGTGGTGCGGTGGGTGGAGCGATGCCGAGCAGGCCGTGCTCACGGCAGTACTCGTCGTTGTAGACGGTGTCGAAGTAGCGCAGCGGGCCGTCGGGGAAGATCGCGGCGATCCGGGTGGCGGGGTCGCCGGTGCGGGCCAGCCAGCCCGCGACCAGGGCGACGGCGCCGACGCTCCAGCCGCCGCCGGCGTGATGTGTCGCGGCAAGCCTGCGGCAGGCCCACACCGCCTCGGCGGGCGCGACCCAGTGAACCTCGTCGAACGCCGGATAGTCGACGTTGCCGGGATGAATACTCGACCCGAGCCCGCGCATCAGCCGGGGGCCCGCGGGCTGTCCGAAGATCGTGGACGCCACGGTGTCGACGCCGACCAAGCGCAGGTGCGGGAAGTATCGGCGCAGCGTGCGCGTGATGCCGGCGGAGTGGCCGCCCGTGCCGACCGAGCAGACCAGGACGTCGATCCGGCCCAGCTGGGCGACCAGCTCGAGCGCCAAGGTCTCGTAGGCGTCGCGGTTGTCGGGGTTGCGATACTGGTCGGGGCACCAGGCCCGAGGGTCGCGCGCCAGCAGTTCGGCGACGCGGTCGCGGCGCGCCTGCTGCCAGCCGCCGGTGGGATGCGGCTCGGTGACCGGTTCCACCCGCGCGCCGTAGGCGGCGAGCATGCGGTGCATGAGCGGTTCCAGGCCGGGGTCGGTGACCAGCGTGACCGGGTGGTGATACACCATGCCCGCCAGCGCCAGGCCCAAACCGAGCGTGCCACTGGTCGATTCGATGATCGGGGCGCCCGGAGCGAGGTCGCCGCGCGCGATGGCCCGCTCGACCATGTGCAGCGCGGGCCGATCCTTCATCCCGCCGGGGTTGGCGCCTTCGAGCTTGGCCCAGAAGCCGCGGCCGTCCGGTGGCGTGGTGCCGCCGAGCGGTTCGGTGATCCAGAGGACCGGCGTGTTGCCCACCAGGGTCTCCGGACGCGGACAGCGTTGGGCCGCTGTCAGGAGGCTCGCCGGGCTCGCGAGCGGGGGCCGCTGCGGCTCGTGCGGCGCGGGATCGGGCACAGCCGGGTTCTGCAGCGCGGAAGTCATAGAAAATCGTCGATTCTGTGCGGTCGCTACTAGCAGCGACGGTGTGAGTGCGGACTTCGCACGAACACCGGCCGGGCCCCGGCAGGCTCCGGCCTGACGCTGACCGATCAGTTTCGATCTATGCCGAATCGAGTGAGTTTGTCTCTGCCCGGACACACCGGGATGGCCGCGACCGGGGGCGCGCGCACGCCGCCGCCGAGCACGGACGCGGGCGCAGCGAGCAGCATCGAAACGCACGCGACCAGTAACAACAGCAGGAGTGAGACAGCGCGCGGCAGGGCGGCGAGCATTCCGTCGGCGGGCACGTGCCGGTCCGGCTCGGCGGCGTGCTGATGCAGGTCGGCGAGTGTCGCGGGGGAGGCGGCGAGTGTCGCGGGGGAGGCGGCGAGTGTCGCGGGGGAGGCGGCGAGTGTCGCGGGGGAGGCGACGAGGGGGCCGGAGGCTTCGATGTGGGCGTGAGGCACGACCGTGTGGGTGAAGACGTGGCACTGTGGCACCGCCATGGCAACCACCCAGACGGTGTACGCGAGAGCCACGATCATCCGGGTCACCGGTAGCCGCAGCACGCCGAACGTCACGTTTCCCGATGGTACAAGTCCGGCCCGCCACGATCAGTGGTGGGAATCAATGCGCGGTGCCGGCGGATTCGAGTGCGGCGCAAGCCCGACCGTTCGCTGAGGACTGCCGTGCACCCCTATTCGTTGGCATGTCGGTATCAGATGGTGCCGTCTTCGGACAGCTGGATACGCGACAATCAAGACATCTGTACTGGTTGTGACTTGGATCACAGCAATTATTAGGAGTGTCGATCATGGACCTCGAGAAGCCCGTCGTACCGACCGGCCCGATTCGTGTGCGCGGCGATCTGGACCCCGCGCTGTCGCGGTGGCTGTGGCTGGTCAAGTGGCTGTTGGCGATACCGCACTACATCGTGTTGGTCTTCCTGCACATCGCGTACGCGGTCCTCACGGTCGTCGCCTTCTTCGCGATCCTGATCACCGGCAAGTACCCGCGGGCGTTGTTCGACTTCAACGTCGGTGTGATGCGCTGGGGATGGCGGGTGACCTTCTACGCGCTCTCGGTGCTCGGCACGGACAAGTACCCGCCGTTCAGCCTCCAGCCGGACGAGGAATATCCGGCCGACCTGTCGATCGACTACCCGGACACGCTGCACCGGGGCTTGGTGCTGGTGAAGTGGTGGCTGCTGGCCATTCCGCACTATCTGATCGTCGGCGCGGTGGTGAGCGGCGGCGTTCTGGCCGGGGGCGGCGACGACTGGGGCGGCGCCTCGATCTCGTTGCTGAGCATCCTGCTGATCGTCGCGTTGATCGCGTTGCTGTTCACGGCCCGCTACCCGCAGGGCGTCTACGACTTCGTGATGGGCCTCAATCGCTGGATCATCCGCGTGCAGGCCTACGCCGGTTTGATGCGGGACGAGTACCCGCCCTTCCGGCTCGACCAGGGTGCCTGCGAGACGGACTGACGCAGCCCGGCTGAATCCGCCCGCGCGGTCAGCGGGTGGATTCGTCGAGATCGTGTGGACTTGCCCGCACCGTCGAAGCCGATGTAGCCGACCGCGGCGCCCGGTTCGATCCGGACGGTCATCCGGTCGACCGCGGTGAGCGTTTCGCGGCGCCTGCGCCGGCGGCGGCCGTTCTGCGGGGTGGCCTCGGGCCCTGCAACCGGCTCGCAAGTCTTTCGGGAAGGGCAGCTCGATCGCGGACCCGGCCCCGCCGTTGAGGTGCGCGGGAGGAGAATCCTCGGGTGTTTGAGTGTCGCGCTCCCTGGGTAATAGCACTGGAGACCCGCATAGCTGCGGGTCTCCAGTGTGTTGCGCCCCCGGCAGGAATCGAACCTGCGACCTAGGGATTAGAAGGCCCTTGCTCTATCCAACTGAGCTACGGAGGCAGCGGGTTCCACGATGGCCGACATTGGCCGTGCTGTCCAGCGGGTCGATTATAGCGACCGTCCAGGTGGTCGAATTCTTAGCGTTAGCAATGTTTCAGCCATCCCGAGACAGTAGGTGACGCACCGGTGGTGATCCGGGGCCAGGATATCCGTACAAACCCGACCGGGCCACGGATTACTCGCCGAACTACGCTCAGTCGTATGTCGTCCGCCCCTACCTCGTCCGCCGCTGCCGAAGCCGGGGCTGTCCGGTCCGGGGCGACGTTCGCGACGGTCACCGCGCTGGCCGGCGCCATCGCGGCGGTGGTCGCGGCGCTGGTGGTGGGGCTGTCGGCGACGCAGGCGCTGAGTCTGCTCGGCATACCCGACCCGGGCGTGGCGACCACCTACGGCCTGCCCGCGGTGCGGGCGCTCGCCGATCTGTCGGCGGCGCTGACGGTCGGATCGCTGCTTTTCGCGGCCTTCCTGGTGCCACCGCAGCGCAACGGACTGCTGGACGTCGGCGGATACCGCGCGGTGCACCGGGCCTCCACCTTCGCGGTGGTCTGGGCATGCTGCGCGGCGCTCCTCGTGCCGCTGACGGTTTCCGACACCACGGGGCAGCCGGTCGGGGAGGCGCTGCGGCCCGACGCTCTGTGGCGGGCGATCGGTCAGATCGAGCTGGCCGGGGCCTGGCGAACGACCCTCGTGTTCGCCCTGATCGTGGCGGTCGGCTGCCGGCTCGCGCTGCGCTGGGGCTGGACTCCGGTCTTGCTCGGCGGCGCGATCGTGACCATGATGCCGCTGGCGTTGACCGGGCATTCGTCCTCGGGCGGGTCGCACGACGTGGCGACCAACAGCCTGATCCTGCACCTGGTGGCGTCCGCCGTCTGGGTCGGCGGCCTGTTCGCGGTATTGGCGCACGCCTTGCGCAGCGGCGCGTACACCGACGTGGCGGCGCGCCGCTTCTCGCTGACCGCCACGGTGGCGTTCGCCGTCATCGCGGTCAGCGGCGTGATCAACTCCTGGGTCCGGGTGCCGCTGGACGAGCTGTTCACCAGTACCTACGGCAGGCTGGTGCTGGCCAAGGCCGTCGCGCTGGCAGTGCTCGGCGTGTTCGGCTATCTGCAGCGCCGTGCCGCGTTGCCCGCCCTCGCGGCCGATCACGGCGACCGCTCGGCCTTGGTCCGCTACGCGGGCGTCGAGGTGCTGATCTTCGCCGCGACCATCGGCCTCGCGGTCGGGCTCGGCCGCACGCCGCCGCCACCCCCGGATTCCGTTCCGTCTCCCGTCGAAGTGGAACTGGGTTACGACCTGGCCGGGCCGCCCACGCTCGGCCGCATGGTGCTCGACTGGCGGTTCGATCTGATCTTCGGCACGCTGTCCGTCGTGCTCGCGGTGCTGTACCTGCTCGGCGTGCGGCGGCTGCGGGCGCGGGGTGACGCGTGGCCTGCCGGACGGACGCTCGCCTGGCTGTCCGGGTGCGTGGTGCTGCTGGTCGCCACCTCCTCCGGCGTCGGCCGGTACTCACCCGCGATGTTCAGCGTGCACATGGGGGCGCACATGGCGCTGTCGATGCTCGCACCGATCCTGTTCGCGCTGGGGGGCGCGGTGACGCTGGCGTTGCGCGCACTGCCCCCGGCGGGCCGCGGCGGCGTGCCCGGACCACGGGAATGGCTCCTCGCCGCCGTGCACAACCCGGTGTCGCGTTTCCTGACCCACCCGATCGTGGCCTCGGCGATCTTCGTCGCGGGGTTCTACGCGCTGTATCTGGGCGGCATCTTCGACGCTTATGCCGACTCGCACGCCGCCCACCTGCTGATGAACACGCACTTCCTGCTGAGCGGCTACCTGTTCTACTGGGTGGTGATCGGCATCGACCCCAAGCCGAGACAGGTGGAGCCGTTGACCAAGCTCGCCATGGTCTTCGGCTCGCTGCCGTTTCACGCGTTCTTCGGCGTCGCGCTGATGAGCACGACCACGGTGCTCGGCGGCTGGTTCTATCGCGGCCTGGGACTCGGCTGGAACGGCGATCTGCTCGGTGACCAGCGCACCGGCGGCAGCCTCGCCTGGGCGAGCGGTGAGGTGCCTCTGGTGGTGGTGATGCTGGCCTTGCTGATCCAATGGTCACGCAGCGACCATCGGCTCGCGCAGCGCACCGATCGAGCCGCCGAACGCGACAACGACGCCGCACTCGCCGCATACAACGCGATGTACGCCGAACTGGCCAAGCGAGATGGAGAAGTGCGTAAGTGAGTGAACGCGCCACCGTGGTCTCCCCACACAGACCGATCGGGCGGGTGGAACGGTCGCATGTGCGGTCCGCACGCAAGCGGCTGGCGGGGCAGATCCGCAAGACGCCGGTGTTCCACACCTCCGTGGCGAGCCCGTCCGGCCCGGTGCCGGTGACGATGAAGCTCGAGCATCTCCAGTACGGGGGGACGTTCAAGGTGCGCGGCAGTCTCAACGCGCTGCTGGAATCGGGCGAGGGAGCCGATCAGGTCGTGATCGCCTCCGGTGGCAACGCGGGTATCGCGGCCGCGCTCGCCGCGGCGCGGCTGGGCAAGTCCTGCACTGTCGTCGTTCCGGAGACGGCGCCGCACACCAAGGTCGCCGCGATGTGGTCGCACGGCGCCGACGTGCTCTGGCACGGCACCACCTACGCCGAGGCGTTGGACCACGCGACCGCGCTGGCCGCCGAACGCGGCGCGTCGCTGCTGCACGGCTACGACCTGCCCGCGGTGGTCGCGGGCATCGGTGTGGTCGGGCTGGAACTCGAAGAGCAGGTGCGCGGCCGGCCGCCGGTGCTGGCCGCGGTGGGCGGTGGCGGACTCGTCGCCGGGATCGCGGCGGCGGTCGGGCGCCGTCAGCAAGTCATCGGAGTGGAGCCCGAAGGTGCCGCGGTCCTGCGCGCGGCGCTGGCGGCGGACCATCCCGTGGACATCGTCGGGTCCGGGCTCACCGTCGACACCCTCGGCCCCACCCGGATCGGCGACATCGCCCTCGACGTCGCCCGCCGGCACGGCGTGCGGTCGCTGCTGGTCAGTGACGACGCGATCAGCGCGGCGCGGGAGTATCTGTGGCGCGAATTCCGCATCCTGGTGGAACTGGCCGGCGCCGCGGCGCTGGCCGCTGTGCACAGCGGCGCCTACGTTCCCGAGCCGGACGAGCGCCCGGTGGTCGTGCTCTGCGGCGCCAATACCGACGTGGCGGTGTTCTGATCTCCCCGGCCTGAAAAGACCGCTCTTCACAGTCGGGGACGTTGTGCACATTCCCAGATCTGTTCGCTCGACGCCCGCGGAATCGGCGCACTCTGGAGGAGCCCTCCTGGAGGGGGGAGGAAATTCGGGGCAGGCCCGGATCCGAATGTGAAGGGGCGTAATCATGTACGAGGCCCATGCGACTGTGATCGGTACGGTCGCGACCCATCCGGTCAAGCGCGACCTGACCAACGGCGAGCAGGTGGTCACCTTCCGGCTGGCGAGCAATTCGCGGCGGTTGGATCACGCGTCGGGGCAGTGGGTGGACAACGGCACCTTGTATCTCACGGTCAGCTGCTGGCGCCGGCTGGTGGTGGGGGTAGAGGCATCTCTGCGGCGCGGCGATCCGATCATCGCCTACGGCCACCTGCGCTCCCACGAGTACCGCAGCAAGGATGGTGTGGAACGACGGGATCTGGAGATGCGCGCTACCGTGGTCGGACCGGATCTGTCCCGCTGCGTCGCACGGCTGACGCGGTTGTCCGACCTGCCGTCACGGAATACTTCCGAGGCGCCCAGCGCTGAAGCTCGGGTACCGGTCGGCGATGCGCCGGGGGAGAATGTCGCAGCCGCCGGTTCGGCACCGCCTCACAGCAGCGCACCCGAGCCTGTGGACGCTTGATCGCACCACCGGTTTCGTCCTGGCGGCAGGGTAGCTCTGCTTCGTCCCCTCACTTCACGCACCGATAGGCTTCACACTTATGGCTGAGTTCATTTACCAGATGAAGAAGGTTCGCAAGGCGCACGGCGACAAAGTCGTGCTCGACGATGTCACCTTGAACTTCCTTCCCGGCGCCAAGATCGGCGTCGTCGGCCCGAACGGCGCAGGTAAATCCAGCGTGCTGAAGATCATGGCCGGACTGGACCAGCCGAACAACGGTGACGCGTTCCTCGCCGGGGGCGCTACCGTCGGCATCCTGCAGCAGGAACCTCCGCTGAACGAGGAGAAGACCGTCCGCGGCAACGTCGAGGAGGGCATGGGCGAGATCAAGGTGAAGCTCGATCGCTTCAACGAGATCGCCGAGCTGATGGCCACCGACTACTCCGACGAGCTCATGGAGGAGATGGGCAAGCTCCAGGAGGATTTGGATCACGCCGACGCGTGGGACCTGGACTCCCAGCTCGAGCAGGCGATGGACGCGCTGCGCTGCCCGCCGCCGGACGAGCCGGTCACCACCCTCTCCGGTGGTGAGCGCCGCCGGGTGGCGCTGTGCAAGCTGCTGCTGAGCAAGCCCGACCTGCTGCTGCTCGATGAGCCGACCAACCACTTGGACGCCGAGAGTGTGAACTGGCTCGAGCAGCACCTGGCGCAGTACCAGGGCGCCGTTCTCGCGGTCACCCACGACCGGTACTTCTTGGACAACGTCGCCCAGTGGATTCTCGAGCTGGACCGCGGCCGCGCCTACCCGTACGAGGGCAACTACTCCACCTACCTGGAGAAGAAGGCCGAGCGGCTCGAGGTGCAGGGCAAGAAGGACCAGAAGCTGCAGAAGCGGCTCAAGGAAGAACTCGCCTGGGTGCGATCAGGCGCGAAGGCCAGGCAGGCCAAGAACAAGGCCCGTCTGGGCCGGTACGAGGAGATGGCTGCCGAGGCCGAGAAGATGCGGAAGCTGGACTTCGAGGAGATCCAGATTCCCGCAGGCCCGCGTCTGGGCAATGTGGTGGTGGAGGTCGAGCACCTGGACAAGGGCTTCGGCGACCGCCAGCTGATCAAGGACCTGTCGTTCACCCTGCCGCGCAACGGCATCGTCGGTGTGATCGGGCCGAACGGCGTCGGTAAGACCACGCTGTTCAAGACCATCGTCGGGCTCGAGCAGCCGGACAGCGGCGAGGTGAAGGTCGGCGATACGGTCAAGCTGAGCTACGTCGACCAGAACCGCGCGGGCATCGACCCGAAGAAGACGGTGTGGCAGGTGGTCTCCGACGGTCTGGACTACATCGAGGTCGGCCAGCAGGAGATGCCGTCGCGCGCCTATGTGAGCGCGTTCGGTTTCAAGGGCCCCGACCAGCAGAAGCCCGCGGGCGTCCTGTCCGGTGGCGAGCGCAACCGGCTGAACCTCGCGATGACCCTCAAGCAGGGCGGCAACTTGATCCTGCTGGACGAGCCGACCAACGACCTCGACGTGGAGACCCTGGGTTCGCTGGAGCACGCGCTCGAGATGTTCCCCGGCTGCGCCGTGGTCATCTCGCACGACCGCTGGTTCCTCGACCGCACCTGCACCCACATCCTCGCGTGGGAGGGCGACTCCGACAACGAGGCCAAGTGGTTCTGGTTCGAGGGCAACTTCGAAGCCTACGAGGCCAACAAGGTCGAGCGGCTCGGTCCGGATGCGGCCCGCCCGCATCGGGTGACGCACCGCAAGCTGACCCGCGGCTGATTCGTCGCGGCGGGTGGGTGCACGGCGTAGTCCGCACCCACCCTGCCGGAGCGTGCGAAAGAATTCGTGTGCGAGTACCGCCCTTCGGCTGCTCGACAGAGCGGCCGTCGCCTCGGTCGCATCGCTTTTACTGATCGTCGGTCCGATCCGGTGGACGGACCACGGCGGTCCGTCACAGTTTGATGAAGGCTGCGCTCGGACCGGATGTCGGCGAGTCGATTTCGTCGTGCGTGATCCGCTGCCGGCGCCGCAGTAGCGCGGCGTCGGGCGATGGTCTTTCGGCGCTGCTCGGCGTTCGCTCGTGTGCCGTGGGAAGCGGCAGGGCCGGGAAGCGGGGCAACGAACGCTCTCGGTGGGACGGTGTGAAGAGTCTCTGTCACCGAACGCGGAAACAGGAGTGACACCTACCCGCGCGTAGCTCGCTAGGGTGGAGATGTGAATGCGCAGGCGCAGTTCGAGCAATCGGTGGCTGAGACCGCCGGTGCGGTGGCCGAGCTGACCCGAGGTACCGGTGCGGCGCCGCTGCCGCCGCGGATACGACCTGTAGTGCTCACCTGACGCTTGCGGGTCCGATTCTGTGTTGTGCCCGAGGTCGTCGCGTGCGATCTCGGGCACACGAGCGGCGAACTCCGCCGTCGTGGTGAACTCCCGCATGTCGAAAGGGAATTCACCCACGCGTCATCGGCGCACAGTTACTCTCGGACCGGCGTCACTTTGTTACGGAACCGATATCCGAGGGAGTTGGCGAAATGACCGTCTCGTCCGAATTGTCCAGCGCGGCGTGGGCCGCGGGTTTGCCGCAGTCACTGCGCGGCGAACTCGCGACGCTCGAGGAAGCGTACTTCCGCCACGTCGACGCGGGCGATGTGGACTGTGCGATCACCGGCATCACCCAGATCTTCCGCAGGCATGTGGAGTTGGCGGTGACACGCCGCCCAGGTCGCGCGCTGGTCCGGGTGTATCACCCGGATGACGGCTCCGGAATCGGTGCGGCGGTGCAGATCGTCACCGACGACATGCCGCTGCTGGTCGAGTCGATCAGCTCGTCGCTGAGCCGGATCGGCGTGAGTGTCAGCGAGATCATCCACCCGATCTTCGAGGTCGAGCGGGACGAGCAGGGGCGGCTGACGCACGCCGCCGCGCACGAGGTGGACGGCACCGGCGCGGCGGGGCTGCGCGAATCCTGGATGCACGTGCAACTGCACCCGTCGACCAGCGCGGCGCTGCTGGCCAAGGTCGAGTCCGCCGTGCCGGACGTGGTGGACGACGTGCGTCAGGTGATCGGTGACACCGAGGCCATCGAGGACGCGCAGAGCAAGCTGGCCGACGACCTGGAGCGGGCCGCGCGATCCGGGTCCGCGCCGTTCCAGCCGGTCGAGCTGACCGAGACCGCCAACCTGTTGCGCTGGCTGGCCGGCGGGAATTTCACTCTCCTCGGTTACGCGCGCTACCGGCTGAGCACCGACCAGGGCCGGGAGATGACCACCGTCCTGCCCGCCACCTGCCTCGGCGTGCTGCGGCCGGACGTGGGCACCGACTTCCACGTGCCGGTCAACGGCGGTGACCGTCCGCTGCTGACCCTGACCCAAGGGCTGGTTCCCGCCACTGTGCATCGTGCGGTGTACCCGTACTTCGTCAGCGTCGCCGATTTCGACGCGGACGGAACGGTCGTCGGCGAGCACCTGTTCATCGGGGTCTTCACGGTCACCGCCGTGCACGAGAACGTCCTGGACATCCCGGTGATCGAGCGCCGGGTCCGCTCGGCGATCGAGGAGAGCGGGTTCGATCTGCAGTCGTTCTCCGGTCAGGCGATGCTCGAGGTCATCCAGTCCTTCCCGCGCACCGAGCTGTTCTCCGCCGATGGCGACACGCTGCGTCGCACCGCCACCGCTGTACTGAGCGTGGGCCTGCGTCGCCAGGTACGCCTGTTCTTGCGTGCGGACACCTATGGCCGCTATGTCGCCTGCCTGGTCTATCTGCCGCGTGACCGGTACACCACCAACGCACGGCTGGAGATGCAGGATATCCTGGTCCGCGAACTGGGTGGGGTGTCCATCGACTACTCCGCGCGGGTGGGCGAAAGCGACTTGGCGCGTGTGTATTTCACGGTGCGCATGCCGGAAGCCGAGCACGGTGCCCCGCGGCAGACGCCACCCGCCGCCGACACTTCCGAGCCCAACCGGCTGCGTCTGCAGAACTTGCTCGCCGAGGCGACTCGTACCTGGGACGATCGCTTGAACGACGAGGTGAGCACGTCGACGGTGCTCGATCCCGCCGTGGTGCAGCAGTACGCGGAAGCCTTTCCCGAGGGCTACAAACAGGATTTCGCCGCACCCCGCGCACTGCGCGACATTGTGCGCCTGGAGCGGCTGCGCGACGGCGGCATAGACCAATACTTGTATCGGAAGCCGGATTCGGCACCCGGTTCGTGGCGCTTCACCTTCTACATCGGTGGCAGTGGGATCTCGTTGAGCCAGGTGCTGCCGCTGTTGCAGAGCCTCGGCGTCGAGGTGGTCGACGAGCGGCCGTACCAGATCGAGCTGGAGGCCGGTGACGGCGGCGCAGGCGGTGAGCGGTGGATCTACGACTTCGGCCTGCTCGCCCGTTCGGAGCTGCTGCGCAGTTCACTCGATCGGGATCTGGACGCGGAACTGCTGGAGTCCTCCAAACGCGCCGACGTGCTGGAGGCGGAGGTGCGCGGGCTGCGTGAGCGGTTCGTGGAAGCCTTCGAGGCGATGTGGTACGGCCGCGCGGAGGCGGACGGTCTGAACGAACTCGTGCTGCGCGCCCGGCTGCCGTGGCGGGCGGTCTCGATCCTGCGTACCTACGCGAAGTACTTGCAGCAGGCGGGTTTTCCGTACAGCCAGGCCAATATCTGCCGTGTGCTGCTCACCTATCCGGATATCGCGCGCCTGTTCGTCGACCTGTTCGCGGCGCGGTTCGATCCCGACACCGTCTCCGCCGAGCACTCCGCGGAATTGGAGACGCAGGTGCGCGGGCGGATCGATGAGGTGGTCAGCCTGGACGCGGACCGCATTCTGCGCGCGATTCTCGGCCTGATCAAGGCGACGCTGCGCACCAACTACTACGTGACCGACGTGGAAGGCAAGCCGCGCGACTACGTCTCGGTGAAAGTCGAGCCGCGAGAAATCGCCGAACTGCCGAAACCGAAGCCGCAGTTCGAGATCTTCGTGTACTCGCCTCGGGTGGAGGGTGTGCACCTGCGTTTCGGGTCGGTGGCGCGTGGTGGTCTGCGGTGGTCGGATCGGTTGGAGGATTTCCGTACCGAGATTCTCGGTCTGGTGAAGGCGCAGGCGGTGAAGAACGCGGTGATCGTGCCGGTCGGCGCGAAGGGCGGTTTCGTGGTCAAGCAACCGCCCGCGGCCACCGGCGATCCGGTGGCGGACCGGCAGGCGCTGGGTTCGGAGGGCGTGGCCTGCTATCGCACGTTCATCTCCGGTCTGTTGGACGTGACCGACAATGTGGATCGCGCGACCGGTGCGGTGCTGCCTCCCGCCCGAGTCGTGCGGCGCGATGGTGACGACACCTACCTGGTGGTGGCCGCGGACAAAGGCACCGCGACGTTCTCCGATATCGCCAATGATGTGGCCCAGAGTTACGGATTCTGGCTCGGTGACGCGTTCGCCTCCGGCGGTTCGGCCGGTTATGACCATAAGGCGATGGGCATCACGGCCAAGGGCGCGTGGGAGAGCGTGAAGCGGCACTTCCGTGAGATGGAACTCGACACCCAGACCCAGGACTTCACCGTGGTCGGTGTCGGTGACATGAGTGGCGATGTGTTCGGCAACGGCATGTTGTTGTCGGAGCACATTCGTCTGGTGGCCGCGTTCGACCACCGGCACATCTTCCTCGACCCCGACCCGGACGCGGCACGTTCCTATCGGGAGCGGCAGCGGATGTTCGCGTTGCCGAGGTCGTCGTGGGCGGATTACGACACGTCGCTGATCAGTTCCGGTGGAGGTGTGTGGGACCGCACCGTGAAGGCCGTGCCGATCAGCCCGCAGGCCAGGGCGGCCCTCGGCCTCGGCGAAGACGTCGTCTCGCTGTCGCCGCCGGATCTGGTCCGCGCCATCCTGCTCGCCCCGGTCGATCTGCTGTGGAACGGCGGTATCGGCACTTACATCAAGGCGAGTACCGAGACCAATGCCGAGGTGGGTGACAAGTCCAACGACCCGGTTCGCGTCAACGGGAACAAGCTGCGGGTCAAGGTGATCGGCGAGGGCGGCAACTTGGGTGCGACGGCGCTGGGCCGGATCGAGTTCTGCCGCAACGGCGGGCGGATGAATACCGACGCGCTGGACAACTCGGCGGGCGTGGACTGCTCCGACCACGAGGTCAACATCAAGATCCTGCTCGATGCCGTCGTCTCCAGTGGCGAACTCGCTGTCGCCGAGCGTAATCCGCTGCTGGCCTCGATGACCGACGAGGTCGCGCAGATGGTCCTGCGGGACAACGTGGCGCAGAACTTCCTCATGGGTCTCTCGCGCACCGAAGCGTCGCAGATGCAGAGCGTGCAGATGCGGCTGGTCGAAGATCTCGAACACCGTCGCGGCCTGGATCGCGAACTCGAGGCGCTGCCCTCGGATCAGGAGATGAAGCGCAGGCTGGAAGAGGGCTCCGGGCTGGCGTCACCGGAGCTGGCCAATCTGATGGCGCACGTGAAGCTCTCACTCAAGGCCGATCTGCTGGATTCCGACCTGCCCGACAGCCAGTACTTCGCCATGCGGCTGCCGGATTACTTCCCGACACCGCTGCGCGACCGCTTCGGAGCGGCGATCAAGCGCCACCGGCTGCGCCGGGAGATTGTCACCACCATGATCGCCAACGAAATGGTGGACTACGGCGGGATCACCTATGCGCACCGGCTGAACGAGGAGGTCGGCGCCACCACTACCGATGCGGTGCGCGCCTTCGCCGCGGCCAGCGGGATCTTCGACCTGCACCGGACATGGGCGCGAATCCGTGCGTCCGACGCGCCCACATCGGTGCGCGACCTGCTCGAACTGGAGACGAAGCGCACGCTGGACCGGGCGTCCCGGTGGCTGCTGAGCAACCGGCCCCAGCCGGTCGCGGTGGGCTCGGAAATCAGCCGGTACCGCGCCGACGTGCGCGAACTCGCCCCGAAGGTGCCTGGATGGCTGCGCGGACACCACGTGTCCACTCTCACCGACCGGTCCGCCGAGTTGATCGCCCGCGGCGCGCCGACCGATCTGGCCACCGAGGTCTTCGGCCTGCTCCACCTGTTCCCGCTGCTGGACATCGTGGACATCGCCGACATCACCGACCGGGACGGCGACGAGGTCGGGTCGCTGTACTACGCGCTCAACGATCACCTCAAGATCGACTGGCTGTTGCAGGCGGTCAGCCACCTCGAACGCGGCGACCGCTGGCACGCGCTGGCGCGGCTCGCGCTGCGCGACGACATGTACGGGTCGTTGCGCTCGCTCACCCTCGACGTGCTCTCCGGCGGCGACCCCGAGGAGACGGCGGATGAGAAGATTGCATACTGGGAGTCGAAGAATCAGTCCCGCCTCGGCCGAGCCAGGGCGGCGCTGTCGGAATTGTTCGAGTCCGGAACCCACGATCTCGCCACGTTGTCGGTTGCAGCGCGGCAAGTGCGGAGCATGGTGAGCGGGGTGGGCGCTCAATCGGAGGTACCACGTTGACGAGTTCGGCGAGCGGAAGTGGGAAAGCGGCGGGCAGTCTCGTGCTGCCCAGGCGTTTCCACGCGAAGGTGGACGTCAGGTGGTCGGACATGGACGTGTTCCAGCACGTCAACCATGCCCGGATGGTGACGCTGCTGGAAGAGGCACGGATTCCGTGGCTGTTCGAGGACGGTCGTCCGACCGCCCCGCTGCGCGAGGGCTGCGTACTCGCCGATCTGCGGGTCCGCTACCGCGGCCAGCTGCGGCACGAGGACACGCCGCTGGATATCGCCATGTGGATCGAGCAGTTGCGCGCGGTGGACTTCACCATCGGCTACGAGGTGCGGGCGGCGGGCGCACAGCCCGATTCGCCCGCGGCCGTGGTCGCGTCCACGCAGATCGCGGCGTTCGACATGCGGGCGCAACGATTGCGCAGGCTCACCGACGGCGAGCGTGATTACCTGTCGGAATGGATGGAGTGAGCGGCCGCGCGTCGATGATCGTCGAGTGCTGACGGCGGAGCTGCCGTGAGAGCGGAACAACGAGTGCTGCACGTGCCGGATCCGGCGGAGCGAGAGAATCTCGCGACGTTTCTGACCAGGGCCGTGCGGCTGGACCCGGCGGCGGTGGTGCGCCTGCGCCGCCGGGGGGAGAAGTACGTCGCGGCCTGGGTGGCGACGGGTTTCGAGGCGCTGGCCATGCGCACCGTGGTCGCGGAACTCGGTGTCGACGACGTGACGGTCGGCGCCGATCTCGTGCTGGCCGGATCGGCGAGCGGAGGTCCCATCGACCTGGGATATTCGATGGACTCCGCGTGGCGGGGCGCGCTGCCGCCCATGGACGGTTTCGCGCACGTCGACGACGTGCCCGCGCGCACCCTGGTCGAACTCGCCGAGCAGGGTGCGCAGCTGGCGAAGGAACACGGCAGCAGCCACGGCCCGCCCGCCTCATTGCTCGATCAGGCGGTGTTGACCGTCTCCGGCGCGGGCGCCCGGGTAGAGGTGCCGATGCGGGTCGTCTTCGCGCTCACCGCGATGGACTTCATCCCGCATTCGGGGGAGAAAGCAGACCCCCGCCGCATCCCGCCCACCGAGATCGTGCGCGTCCGGGCGACCAGGACATGGCTGCGGCTCGACGCCCGCTACGGCTCGGTGGCTCGGCGGCTCGGTGGAGGGATCCCTCTTCTGCCGCACTGAGCGTGCCGCGCACCGAAACCGCTGCGGAGCGGACACCGTTGCGCCGGCCCGAATGTCCACGTCCGTGTCGTCGAGCATCGCGCCGCGTCACCCCCCGATTGTGCTGCCGTGCACGACTTTCGCTGCACGATGTGGCTATCGACGCGCGAGTGTCCTCGGACCGGAAACGCTTCCCGGACCACTCTCTCACCACTCCCGCTGCCCTGGGCCGCGCACATCGACGGTTGGCTGCGCGGGGTGTTGCGGCGGCCGTCGACACGCCTCGAGGGTGGATCGCCCGCCGGTGCCGACGGGCGGTCGTGCTGCCGTCGGCAGCGCGCAGGTTCCGCCGGCGACGAATGGACGCGCGCCGAACCGGCCCTCCGCAAGAATCGACTGGGCCTCCGCACGATGACCATCGAGCCCGGTTGTGCCGCACGCAGCGGTATTCGTATGGGGGAGGCTGACTCGGTAGCACATGGGCGCCCGGGAGCGATCGATGGTATGGGCGGCGCCGTCAGCAGGAGGGGACGGCGCCGCCCCTCGCGAAAAACGGTGGCAGAAAGTGTGTTCGGGCCCGTCAGGGGACGCCGATCAAGCGAAGGAGTGCCGCCGTCGCGGCGGCGGCGAGCATGACCATCAAGATGGGGCGTTGGAACCAGGCCAGCACTCCGCCGACGAGAACGCCTGCGGGCATGGCGAATCCAAGGCTCGCGGTGCCGATCGGCAGCGTTGTCACGGCCACCACCGCGGCCAGCAGCACTACGGCGCTGATTTCCAGCAAGCGCACCACGCGCGCCGGGATGCGCACCCGCTCGCGCAGCGCGGGCCCGGCCCAGCGAAACGCGTAGGTGCCCGCGGCGAGGGCGATGATTCCGGCGGCCAGCATCACACGGCTTCCCGCGCGGCCGACGGCGCAGGTCTTTCCCGCGCCGCGACCAGTACCCCGCACAGGGCGAGGAGGACCGGCAGTCCGGTGGGCAGGAACGGAGCGCAGGCCAGCGCGATCGCCGTGCCCGCAGCGACCGCGGCGAGGGTGGTGCGATCCCGCAGGGCCGGCAGCACCAGCGCGAGCAGGACCGCGGGAAACACCGCGTCGAGGCCGAATGCCGACGTGTCCGGGACCACCGATCCGATCAACGCCCCGATGGCAGCGCCGCCGGGCCAGGCGAGCAGCACCCCTGCGCCGGTGAGCCAGTAGGCCGCCCGCCTGCGCCGCGCGTCGGGCTGCGCGATGGTCATGGCGACCGACTCGTCGTTCATCAAATGGACGCCCAGTGACCTGCGCCAGCCCGTGCCCACCGCGTCCGGGACCGACAGTCCGTACGGCACATGCCTGGCGTTCACCAGCAGACCCGCCAGCACCCCCGCGATCGGACTGCCCCCCGCGGCGACGATCCCGATGAAGAGGAATTCCGAGCTTCCGGCGAGCACTACGCACCCGAGCAGGATCGGAAGCCAGATCGGCAAGCCCGCCGCGACCGCGGTCGCCCCGTAGGAGACCCCCATCACGCCGACGGCGAGGCACACCGCCCCGATGCCCGCCATGACATCCCGATCTAGTGTTCGCCATATCGAACGCATGTTGTTTATAGTGAACATGGCGCCCGGTTCCGTCAATATGGTTTTCTGTCGCTGGTTCCGTAGGCAGTAGGTGCGGCGGGGCGCGACCGATCGCACGACCACAGTTTTCGAGCGAAGCGAGACCGAACACGCAGCGCCACAGGCACTGCAGAACAAAACGGAGCGGGTATGACCGAGCGGGACGCGACGACGACACCCCAGGCGGTGATCGCCGCAGCGCTGCGCCGCGAGCGCACTCGGGCCGGGTTGTCGCTGAGCGAGGTCGCCGGCCGGGCGGGCATCGCGAAATCCACGTTGTCGCAATTGGAATCGGGAACCGGGAACCCGAGCCTGGAGACATTGTGGGCGTTGTGCGTGACCCTTGATATGCCGTTCTCCCGATTGCTCGACCCGCCGCGCCCGAGCGTCCACGTGATTCGCGCCGGTGAGGGCCCGGTCGTCGCGGCCGAGCAATCCGAATACCGGGCGACGCTGCTGGCGGCCGGGCCGGCCAATTCCCGCCGCGACCTGTTTCGCATCACCGCGGAACCGGGGCATGCGCGCCGATCGGATCCGCACATCGCCGGTGTGGTCGAGCACGTCCTGCTCGCCGAGGGGCGCGCGCTGGCCGGACCGGTCGACGCACCCGTCGAATTACACCCGGGCGACTACATCGCATACCCGGGCGACCGGCCGCATGTGTTCGAAGCGCTGGCTTCGCCGACCTGGGCGACGCTGGTGGTGGAATACACCTGATCCGTCAGGCGGCGCCTTCGCCGAGATATTGCAACCACACGGGGTCGAGTTCGGTGGTGGTGGACAGCAGGCGCCAGTGCGGGCCCTTCGGCGAGACCAGTGGGGCTCGCAGCGTCCAGCCCAGCTCGCTGAGCAGCTTGTCGGCTTTGCGGTGATTGCACGGCGCGCAGCTGGCGACGCAGTTCTCCCAGGAATGTTCCCCGCCGCGGCTGCGCGGGATGACGTGATCGATGGTCTCGGCCTTGCCGCCGCAGTACCCGCAGCGGTAGCGATCCCGGTGCATGAGGGCGGCGCGGGTCATCGGCACCCGGGCGCGATACGGGACGTGGACATAGCTGCGCAGGCGGATCACGGAGGGGATGGCCACCGATGTCTCGGCGGAATGGACTACCGGCCCTTCGTCGTTGTGATGAATGGCGTCGGCCTTGTCGCAGATGAGCAGGACGATCGCGCGGCGCGCGGACAGAGCGGTGAGCGGCTCGTAGGTGGCGTTCAACAGCAACACCCTGGTCTTGAGCCAGTTCGTGCCCTCGGCGAGCGGGGCGGTGGGGCGGGGTCCGTGGTCGTGATGGCCACGATGTCCACCCGGATGATGGTCGGACACGATGTGCAGCGGAGTAGCCCCCGACCCACGATTGTGGACGTCGGCGGGCTGGAGTTGTCGGTGCGCTCGCGCCTCGTGTGATCGGGCGCCGTGCCGCTGCTTCATCTCGACCTCGATTTCATGATTGGCAGGATCATGTGGTATCTGCAAAGCAGAGACTGTCACCCAGTTGACCATGGAATGTCGGGCATTGCACGGTGATTTTCGACAATGTCCGGTTAACTGTGGCTGAAGTGCCATTTCAGTGCGATGTTCCGGTTGCCGAGCGGCGGCGCGAGGGCAGTGCGGCGGCAGTCCCCCGGCGCGGGCACAATGGACAGCGGCGCATCCGGTGAATCGAGAGGGTCTATGACTTCGGGCGAGCAAACGGCGACGTCGTTCTACGAGGAGGTCGGTGGGGCGGAGACGTTCCGGCGGCTCGTCGCGACGTTCTATCGCGAGGTGGCCGCCGACGAGGTGCTGCGCCCGCTGTATCCGGAGGAGGACCTCGGCCCGGCGGAGCGTCGCTTGCGAATGTTCCTGGAGCAGTACTGGGGCGGTCCGCGCACCTACTCCGACGAGCGTGGCCATCCCCGCCTGCGCATGCGGCACATGCCGTTCACCATCGGACCGATCGAGCGGGACGCATGGTTGCGGTGCATGCGCATCGCGGTCGCCGAGATCGAGCCCGAGGCCCTGGACGACGAGCATCGCAAGGCGCTGCTCGACTACCTGGAGATGGCCGCCAACTCGTTGGTGAACGCCCCGTTCTGACAGCGCGTTCAGCACGGCGGTCGGTGTGTTTTCTACCGCGTTGAGGTGACGGCGTATTCGCTGGTGAACAGCGGGTGACGGGAGCGTTGCGCCGGAGAGGTGCTGTAGAGCAGTGCTTTTCGCCTCGGCAGCGGTCGGTGCCGAACATTTGCCCACGATTCGAAAGCCGATATCGCCTGAAGGCTTTCGCATCGAAAATTTGGCACTATTGCGGATGTGAGTGATGCACCAGCCGTAACGGCGCCGGTGGATCCCACCACCCAGTCGTGGTGGCGGTCTGCCGTGTTCTACCAGGTTTATCCGAGATCCTTCGCGGACTCGAGCGGAGACGGGGTGGGCGATCTCGGGGGAGTCCGGGACAAATTGGGCTATCTGGAACTGCTCGGGGTCGACGCGCTGTGGATCTGCCCCGTGATGCGTTCGCCGATGGCCGACGGTGGCTACGACGTTGCCGACCCGCGTGACATCGATCAGCTCTTCGGCGGGCTCGCCGCGATGGACGCGCTGATCGCCGAGGCGCACGCCCGCCGGATCAGGGTGACCATGGACCTGGTGCCCAACCACACCAGCGACCAGCATCCGTGGTTCCGCGCGGCGCTGGCGGCGGCTCCCGGCAGCCCGGAACGCGATCGGTACATCTTCCGCGACGGCCGTGGGCCCGGCGGCGGCGAGCCGCCGAACAACTGGCCGAGCATCTTCGGTGGTCCCGCCTGGACCAGGATCACCGAACCCGACGGCACGCCCGGCCAGTGGTACCTGCACATCTTCGCCCGTGAGCAGCCCGATCTGAACTGGTCGAATCCCGAGGTCGCGGCCGATTTCGAGCAGACGCTGCGGTTCTGGCTCGACCGCGGGGTGGACGGATTCCGGATCGACGTCGCGCACGGCATGGCCAAGCCCGACGGTCTGCCGGACATGCCCGAGCTGTCCGCCTCCGCCCTGCTCGCGCACGACGACAGCGACCCGCGGTTCAACAATCCGGCCGTGCACGACATCCATCGCCGGATCCGCAAGGTAGTCGAGGAATACCCGGACGCGGTGACCATCGGTGAGGTGTGGGTGAACGACAACACCCGCTTCGGCGAGTACGTACGCCCCGACGAACTGCATCTGGCGTTCAACTTCCGCCTCGCCGAATCGGCGTTCGACGCCGAGGCGGTGCGCAACGCGATCGACAACTCGCTCGCCGCCGTCGCGCCGGTCTTCGCCGTGCCCACCTGGACGCTGTCCAACCACGACATCGAGCGCGAGGTCACCCGCTACGGCGGCGGCGCGCTCGGCGTCGCGCGAGCGCGGGCGATGATCCTGCTGGAACTGGCGCTGCCGGGGGCGGTGTTCGTCTACAACGGTTCCGAGCTGGGGTTGCCCAATGTCGACGACCTGCCGGATGACGTGTTGCAGGATCCGGTGTGGGAGCGCTCGGGGCACACCCAGCGCGGCCGGGACGGCTGCCGGGTGCCGCTGCCCTGGGAGGGCGCCGCGCCGCCGTACGGGTTCACCACCGGAACGCCGTGGCTGCCGATTCCGCCGGACTGGGCGCCGCTGACCGTGGAGGCTCAGCTCGAGGAGCTGGGGTCGACACTGTCGCTGTATCGCCTCGGGATCGAACTGCGCTCGCTGCGGCCGGAGTTCGCGGGGGACCGGATCGAGTGGTACGGCAGCCCGCCGGGCTGTCTCGCGTTCCGCCGCCCGGGGGGATTGGTCTGCGTGCTCAACGCCTCGGACGCGCCCATCCAGCTCCCGCCGGGAGACGTGCTGCTGTCCAGCGCGCCGACCGAGGGAGGCCAGCTGCCGCCGAGCGCGGCCGCCTGGCTGGTCTGAGCCACGGCGAAACTCCCAGCTCGGCGCGGGTGCGGCCGACACGGACGGCGATCCGGCTCGACCGGGCGGAGAACTACTACAGAGGATCGTCTACCTTTGACCCCGTGAGCATTCTCGAGACAGTGCTGATCTTCGCCGGCATCCCGCTGGTGATCTACGGCGTGATCGCCGGATTGTCGTTCCTCGGTAAGCCACTGCCTGGCGAGAAGCCGGTCCACTTCGCCCTCGGCCAGAAGTGGACCCAGCCGCCGGTGCTGTGGAGTGCCACCGAAGAGGTGATCGGCTCGGGTCACCACTTCGCGGAAACGCCGCATGGACAGCATGCGGCCATCGAGTCCACCGAGGTGGAACTGATCGGAGGACGGGCAAGTGGCAGGTTCTAAGTGGCCCGCGGTAGTCGAAGCCGATCTGCCGCACGGATACGCGATCACCCCCAGCGGGCGCGTCTCCGGCGTGCACGAGGCCGGCGACGTGTTCAAGGAAGCGCCGTTCAATGATGAAGAGCGGCTCACCATGGACAACGTGCTGACCGAGGCGACCCGCGCGACCAAGGTGCGCTTCAACGTCTACATCGGCGACCTGGGCGAGGACCCGGCCGCGGCCGCGGACGCGATTTTCCCCGGCACGCCCGAGGCGGCGCACTCGGTGCTGATCGCCGTCTCGCCCAACGAGAAGGCGATCGAGGTGCGCTCGGGGCGGGCGGTCGCCGACCGTGCGAACGATCGCGTCTGCCAGCTCGGCGTCACCGCCGCGCTGAGCTCGTTCCGGCAGGGCCAGCTGATCGACGGTGTGGTCTCCGCGGTCCGCGTGATGGCCGCCGCCATCGGCAGGTAGGGGATCGGTTCACCGGCGCGTCCACCCGGTTGCCGGGC
>NZ_JBHVDM010000075.1:0-35530 GCF_042802775.1 Nocardia sp. NPDC057455
GCTCTCGCTCTCCGGCTCTGGCGCGGGCGATCACGTTGGTGGAATCCACCAGGGCCGATCACCGGGCGCTTGCGCAGCAACTGCTGCTGAAGGTTTCGCCGGAGGCGGGCGCCGGGGGCGCGCCCTCCAACCGCGTCGGCATCACGGGCGTTCCGGGCGTGGGCAAGTCGACTTTCATCGACGCGCTCGGCATGTACCTGATCGAGCAGGGCCACCGGGTCGCGGTGCTCGCGGTCGACCCGTCCTCGACCAGGACCGGCGGCTCCATCCTCGGTGACAAGACCAGGATGGCGCGCTTGTCGGTGGAACGTGACGCCTATATCCGGCCTTCGCCCACCGCGGGCACGCTCGGCGGCGTCGCCAAGGCGACACGCGAGACCATCGCGCTGCTCGAGGCGGCGGGATACGACGTGATCCTGGTCGAGACCGTGGGGGTGGGTCAGTCGGAGGTCACCGTCGCGAACATGGTCGACGTGTTCTGCTTCCTGACCCTGGCCCGGACCGGCGATCAGTTGCAAGGCATC
Source organism: Nocardia sp. NPDC057455 (assembly GCF_042802775.1). Classification (NCBI taxonomy): domain Bacteria; kingdom Bacillati; phylum Actinomycetota; class Actinomycetes; order Mycobacteriales; family Nocardiaceae; genus Nocardia; species Nocardia sp. NPDC057455. The sequence continues at coordinate 525 of NZ_JBHVDM010000075.1, forward strand.
AAGAAGGGCGTGCTCGAACTCGCCGATCTGGTCGCGGTGAACAAGGCCGACGGCAAACATGAGGTCGAGGCCAAGGCCGCCGCCCGCGAACTCGCTGGTGCGCTGCGCCTGATCCATCCGCACGACGCGCTGTGGCGGCCGCCCGTGCTGACCATGAGCGGTCTGCAAGGCGTCGGTCTGGACCGGTTCTGGGACACGGTGCTCGAACACCGCCGCGTGCTCACCGACGCCGGGGAGTTCGCCGAGAAGCGTCGTCGCCAGCAGGTCGACTGGACCTGGACCATGGTGCACGACCAGTTGCTGCGCAGGCTCGCGGAAAACCCGGAGGTGAAAGCCATTCGGACGCAAGTGGAAAAACAAGTCCGCGACGGCACCCTGACCGCCGCGCTCGCCGCCGAGGAATTGCTGCGCGCCTTCGACGGGCGCTGACCTACCGGTCACCGCAGGCGGACGCCGCGCCGTGCGGCACCGCGAGCACGGGACATCGATCGCGGTACCGCGGGAACACTTCGGCCCGCGACGCGTTCGAGCGACGGACCCGCGACGGTTCCGGGCCGGCCGAACCCCCGCCGACGGCGCGGTGTGGCTTACCGCTGCTCACCGTGCAAGCGGACCTGCGCCACCAGCGCGCGATGGTCGGCTCCCGGGAGTCCGATGGTCTCCACCACGACCGCGCGGCCGCCTGCGACGAGGATGTGGTCGATGCCGACGAAGGGCGGCCAGCGCTTGTCGGTCGGATAGGTGACCAGATGTCCGGCGCCCGCCTCTTCGGCGGCGTCGCCGAAGCGGCCGGAGAGCATGGCACGGAACTGCCGATGATCGTAGGTCGCGTTGAAGTCGCCGCCTGCGATCGCCGGCCGATTCGCGGGCGATCGGTCGAGAATGTCTCGCAGCCGCGATAATTCGTCGGCCCAGACTCGCGTCCCGTATACCGGCGGCACCGGGTGAAAGGCGTACACCGTGACCGGACCGACGCCCGGAATCTCGGCGGTGGCCGAGAGTTGGTTCAGTACGAAGCCGTCGTACTCCACGGTTTCCGACAGGGGGTAGCTGCTCCAGATTCCGGTCCCGGTCGCGGTTCTTCCCGGCGAGAGGAAACGGTACGGCAGCACCTGATCGAGACCTGCCCGGCCGAGATCCTCGACCGCCGTAGGCGTGAGTTCATCGACCGTGAGCACAGCGACGTTGCGCGCACGCACCTCGTCGATCAGCGCCCGGGGATCGGCTCCGTCGAAAAGGAGATTGGCCTGCATCACGGTCATGGCGTGTCCGTCCCCGTTGTCCGGGCGGCCGACATACAACGGCGCTTGCGTCCACGTCGCGATGGCAACGACGACGATCGCGGCCGCCGCACCACTCCATTGCCGCATGGCGACGAATGCCACCGCACCTAGGACGGCCGATCCCATCAGATATGGCGCGCCCGAAGCCGCCAATACCGATAATCGAGACGACGACCCGCTGAAGTGCAACGCGATCCCAGCGGCCCCCGCCAGAGCCGCAACCCAGGCCAGTAGACGGACACCGATCAGAACCGACTTCGAAATCACGTCCGATACCGGCGACGACGGCAGCCACCGCGAATGATGGGGCGAGGCCCCGATCGGACCGCACCGCTCGGCGATTCGAACAGCCCCCGCGCCAGGTAGCAGCTTTCGAGCTGGTCCATGCGCTGCACGGGGGGCGACCATCGCCGCACGTCGGTTCGGTCGCGGTGCGGCAATAAGGGCCGGCGGTGCACGGTGCCGAGACGGCGGGGACCGTTCACTCGATGCCGAACAGCGTCGCCGCGTTGCGGTAGCAGACCTGCCGCAGCCAGTCGTCGCCGAGTTCGAGCCGTTCGAGCGCCTGGATCGAATGGCCGTAGGAGTGCGGGATATTGGGAAAGTCGCTGCCGAACAGGACGCGGTCGGCGAAGGCGCGCAACCTCCCGTGTTCGTGCACCGGGAACGGGGCGTCGGCCTCGGAGAAATCGGTCCACACCATCGTGGTGTCCAGCCGCACGTCCGCGTAGTCCTCGGCCAGGTCGAGGAATTCGGAATACTCGGGCGTGCCCATGTGCGCGATGATCAGCCGCAGGCGAGGGAAGCGCCGCAGCACACCGGTGATCGGCTCCGGGCCGGTGTAGGTTCCGGGCGCGGGGCCGGAGCCGCAATGGATGACGATGGGAACGCGCGCGTCCTCCAGCAGGCCCCACACCGGGTCCAGCAGCGGGTCGCCCGGATGGTAACCGCCGACTTGAACGTGCGCTTTGAAGACGCGGGCGCCACGCTCGACCGCCTCGCCGACATAGCCGGCTGCCTGTGGCTCGGGAAAGAACGTGGCGGTGTGCAGGCAATCGGGGGTGCGGTCGGCGAAGTCGGCGGTCCATTCGTTCAGCCACGCCGCCATGTCCGGTTTGTGCGGGTAGACCAGTGCGGTGAACGCGCGCACGCCGAAGTCACGCAGCGTCTTCAACCGGACCTGGGCGTCGTCGCGGTAGGTGATCGGCCAGGCGCGGCCGGTCAGCGGCCCGACCGTGTCGAAGTACGCCCACACCTTCCGCATCACCTGATCGGGCATGAAATGGGTGTGCACGTCGATGATGCCGGGCAGTCCGAGCCCGGCGCGGAAGGCGGCGAGGTAGGTGGCGTCGTCGCCGCTGGTCATCGGACCTCCTGCGCCGCTGGGGGGTGCACCGTTCGTGCGAGGTCTCCGACCCGGGCGAGCAGTCGTTCGAAGAAGAGCTCCTGGTCGGTGCCGATCACGATGTCGGCGTTCGGTTCCCGGCCCCACATGCCCGCCCAGTCGGCGACCGTGGTCGCGCGGGTGAGCGTGCCTGCCAGCTCCACGTCCACCGTCGCCGGTCGGGTGCGGGCCAGCGCCGGGTCCAGCGCCACCGCGGCCGCGAACGGATCGTGCATATGGGCCAGATAGCCCAGTCCGTAGCCGTGATGGAAGTCGAAGTAGAACCGCACGGCATCGGTGACGTGCCGGACGATCGGATTGCTCGCGGCCGAGCGGGTGCCGGGCGGGTCGGCGGGCGAGACGACCTCCACCGGAGAGCTTTTCGCCCGCTCGGCCAGGCGGACCAGGTGCTCGGGTCGCATCTCGATCGTCTCGGTGATGTCGAGCGCGCAGACGATCGGCCTGCGCTGGGCGGGCGCCGCGGCGAACGCGTCGAAGACCGCTTTGGCGGCCTCCGGGTCGACGTGCACATTCCACTCGTTGGTGGGCGTGGTGTTGCCGGGATGGTTGAACGCGCCGCCCATGATGACCAGACGGTCCAGTAGCAGCGGCAGATCCGGCTCGATTCGCAGGGCGAGGGCGAGGTTGGTCAGCGGCCCGGTGCAGAGGCCGACTATCTCGCCGGGATGCGCGCGAGCCAGCTCGGCCCACATCAGCGCGGCCGATCGCGGCGAGAGGCGTCGGGCCGATGGGGGGAGTTCGGCGTATCCGATGCCCTGGGGTCCGTGCGTGTCCTCGGTGGTGCGCAGCGGGATCGCCAGGGGATCGGCGGCGCCGAGCGCCACTTCGATCTCGGGGGCGTGGCAGATCTCCAGCCAGGCGAGATTGTTCGCCGCCACCTGCGCCGCCGCGACGTTGCCCGCGGTGGCGGCGATGCCGACGACCTCGGCCTCGGGAGAGCCGAGCAGGTACAGCAGCGCCAGGGAATCGTCGATGCCGGTGTCGACGTCCAGGATGATCTTCTGCCGCACGGCACGAGACTAGCGACCCGGGATGCCGGGCCGACGCCGAGGTGCCGATAGCTCGGTGGTCGCAGCAGTAGTACATGTGTCTAGTACGTTTGTCTAAGACGTTGTAGCCTGTCGGTATGGGAAATCGCGAGGATCTACTGGCGGGAGCACGGAAAGTCATCGTCGAGCGCGGCGTCGCCAGGGCGACCGCTCGCGACATCGCCTCGGCGGCCGGTGTGAGCCTCGCGGCGATCGGCTACCACTTCGGCTCCAAGGACCAGCTGATCACCGAAGCGCTGAGCGACGCCCTGGGCACCGCGATCGGCGACAGCATGGAGGCGAAGATTCGCGAGGGTAGCGGCGCTGCTCCGCTGGCGGCGTTCGCCGCGCTGTGGAACGGCATGCCCACGGTATTCACCGACAACCGCGACAGCATGCTGGCGAGCCTGGAGAATCTGGTGCGCGTCGCACGCTCGACGGAGTTGCAGAAGTTTTTCGCGCAGAGCCTGCCCGGCGCCTACCGGGATATGGCGCAGGCGCTGCGGCAGGCGCACCCCCGACTGAGCGAAGAGCAGGCGGAGGCGATCGCCGAGTTGTACTTCGTGCTCGTCCAGGGGCTCGGTGTGCTGCAGACCATCGCTCCGGAGGCGAACCTGCCGGACGGTGACCGCCTGGCGCAGGCGGTCACCGCGCTGGCGGGGATGGAGATCTAGTGTTCGCTCGACAGCTCTACGGCGGGAATGTGGCGTAGGCGAGACGTCTGGGGCCGGTGTTGCCGATAGTGGAACGTTGCCACGGTGCCGGCTCGGCCGCCGCTCGCACCGCACCTCCTGGCTACCGTCCGCTGCCCGGCCGGCCCCGTCGTGCTGACAAAAGCCGCCGGGCTGCCGCGGGGGATTTCCGCGGCCTCCCGGCGGGACGGTCAGTGCGTCGGCAGCGGCCACGCGGGATGGTCCGCGCCGTAGGCGGGCGCGGGGGAGGCGTAATCCGGGTACTCGGCCAGCACGGGCGGCGCGGTGACGACCTGTCCGTGCCGGACCACATGCGCCGCGCTCGGCAGCGCGGGCTTGGCATGACGCGGTGTGCGGTCCGGCGCGTCGAGCAGCCAGGACGCGGTGCGCGCCAAAGCCACCCGCACGTCCCGCCCGATGCCGTCGTCGCTGCGCGCGACGAGGGCGTCGATCACGCCTGCGGCGAGCAGGTAACCCGACGCGTGGTCGAGTGCCTGCGCGGGCAGCGCCCCCGGCACGGCGGGTGCTCCCTCGAGGATCGAGATGCCGGACGCGGCCTGCACGATGCTGTCGAAACCGCGACGATCACCCCATGGACCGGCTTCACCCCAGGCCGACACCCGCCCGTGGATCAATCCGGGACGGGCGGCCGCTCGCACCCCGGCCCGCTCCAGCGCACCTGGCCGGTATCCGGTGATCAGCACGTCCGCGGCGGCCACCAAGTCGTCGATGCCGCGGGTGCGCAGGTCGACCAGCGTCGAACGTTTGCCCTGGCAGGTGTCGGCGAATTGCCAGGAGATCTCGGGCAACTGCGGCGGATCGACGCGCAGCACCTCGGCGCCGAGCAATGCCAGCGCCCGTGTCGCGACCGGTCCCGCGATCACCCTGGTCAGGTCGAGCACCCGTACGCCCCGCAGGGGTTGCAGAGGCGCGGCGCCCGCCGGCAATCCGGTCGCCCCCCGGTCGGCGCGCGGGTCGATCGCGACCAACGGACCCGCCGCCGCGGCCTGGCCCTCGGGGCTCGTGACCCATTCCTCCTCGGTGCGGACGCGGACCGCGATGGCGCCCTGCGCCGCAGCCTGATCCTCCAGGTCCGAAGCGCGGATCATGGCCATCTGAGCGACGGCGAGGTCGACCGGCGCGGCCTCGGGCAGGCCGAGCGTGGCGAACAGCCGCGCCCGATGATGCGGATAGTTGGCGTGCGTGCGAACCCAGCCGTCGAAGGTGGGGAAGAACCCGGAAAGGTCGGCGAACGACGTCGGCATCCGGCCATCGATGCGTAGCAGACGCTCGCTGGAGAAGGCCGCGGTGATGCGGGCCGGATCGAGGCGGTGCGCCACCGGGTCGATACCGCGGGCTGTCCGCATCCGGTTCGCGGCCGTGGTCAGCGCCGCGACCGAACCGGCGGCCAGTGCCCAGACCGGTAATGTCGCGGCGAGATTGCTACCCGGATCGGGCGCGGGGGAGATGCGTGAGGCGGTGACACCTATACCGGCCTCGTAGTCCTGGACGAGCCGTGCGTGCGTGTTCACTCGCTTCAGCCTAGTTGGCGCCTCGCAGAACTCGAGTGTCGTGGTCCCTCCGACCCGGCCCGAGCGACGGCCGCGACGGCGGGCCGCCTTGCCGCTCCCCCCGGCCACCTGCGCCTATTCGGCTCGAAGACACACCGGCTCCGCGCGCCGGTGCGCCGTGCCCCGATGCGGCGGGGCTGTCGCCGACCGGCGACGGCGCTCTTCCGGGCCGGACCGCCGTTGGCGCTCGGGCGGCCACCGCATGATCGAAGACGCGTGGCCCTGAGATAGCGGGTCAGGTGCTGCGGAGTCCGAGGTCTTCGAGAGAACCCCGGCCTCTCGGGAACCGAGGGCCGAGCCGAATCTCGGGGACGCGGCATGAAAACAGCTGCCCGAGCGTACTTCTCGCCAGTGAGGATAGTGACGCGCACCGGATCGCGAGAAATCGGCCAGCATGTCCCCATGCCGCACGGCGGCAGTCGGCGCGGGACGCCGCGCGGATCCGATGACCTGTCCGCCGCGTGCGGATATGGGGGCAGAGCATGGCCGCAGTGGAAAACCGCGCGGCACCGATATGTGAGGTCGAGAGACGATGACGAACGTCTATGCCGGAAGCGCGGAATACACGGTGCCGACGACCAGAACGAAGAAGAACTCGACAGCACGGGAGCGCATTCCGGTATTCGGCATCGATATGCGGCCGCGCGCCGCGCTGCTTCCGGACCGGGTTCGCCGGGCGCCGATCGAACACGACTACGAACTGATGGCTGTGCAGGACGCCCAGAATGCCGGGTACCTTCGGGAGATCCAGGACCTCGCCGCGGAGCGCGCGTCGCTCGGGACCGCCGGTCACGACCAGGCGACGCGCTTGCGCGTGGAGCAGCTCGAGGCCGCGCTCACGGCGGCGACGGCGGACGCGGCCGCCGCGGGAGTCGCGGCCGACGACGTCGATCGTGCGGTGGAACACGGCCGCGCCGGCGCCTACTGGGCCGACCGGCCGGCGCACCGCTACCTGGGCCGCATCGCCCAGCTGACCGACGAAATGTATTCCCGCCTGGACGAATTGGCCGGTTACCGGCAGCGGGTGGCCGAGCTCGAGCATCGGCTCGCGCAAACCGGTCGCGGCGAGTCCTGAGCCGTCCGCCTGCTTCGCGCGCGTCCGTTCCGAGCGGGAGAGCAGATCGCGGGACTCCGCGAGCAGGATCCGGCCGGCTTCGGTGAGCTCGACCCGGCGGCTGCCGCGGTCGAACAAACGGGCTCCGGGTCGGTCTCGAGGCGGCGGATGCGCTGGCTCAGCGGCGGCTGTGCGAGTGCCGAGGCGTTCGGCGGCCCGTTCCACCGCAATTCCTCGGCGACGGCGACGAAGTGCCGGAGCTGACGCATGAGAGATTTCGGACGGCGTGAGTCTCGGTCACTCGCATGGAGGATGCGCCGCGAATTGCCAGGAGCGATGGCCTCGGAATCGGCCACCGCTGATCGTGACCGCTGGGAACCAGGCGTCATCAATGCTCGGCCGGTTGCCCCGCCGACAATTTCACCTGCGGCACGGTGGATCTCGGCCACGTCGGTGAGCAGGTGCTTGCGTTCGACCGGGTGGGAGCCCGGCAAGGTGCTCTTCGAGCGGCTGCGGCCGGTCGTCGAGGATGACCAGGCCCGACGGCCGAGGGCGACTACCGTGGTCTGGTCCGGCCGCGCGGCGGGACCACGACGGCGAAGGGAGGCCGAAGGTGGCAGGCGGCAGCACCGATTCGGACTGGTTGCGGACGCTGCGATCCGAGGCGGTCGCGCGGCAACACCTGCTGTGCTTCCCGCCCGGCGGAGGGTCGGCGACGGCATACCGGGACCTCGCACAGCGGTTCGGGGCGGACGTCGCGGTGCTCGCGGTGCAGTATCCGGGGCGGCAGGACCGGTTGGGGGAGGATCCGATCGCCGACCTGGTCGCACTGGCGGACCGGATCGCCCAAGCGGTGCTCGCGCGAGGCCGGATCGCGCGGCTGTCGTTGTTCGGGCACAGCATGGGCGCGACCGTGGCATTCGAGACCGCGCGCAGGCTCGAGCGTGCCGGGCAGCCGGTGGCCACGCTGTTCGTGTCCGGCCGTCCCGCACCCACCTTCGAGGAGACGCAGCGGTTGCACCTGGCCTCCGACGACGAACTCATCGGCGACCTGGTGCGGCTGGCCTCGGATCCCGCCCCGCTCGAGCTGCTGCGCGCCGAACCGGGCCTCGCCGAACTCGTGCTGCCCGCCGTGCGCGCCGACTACCGAGCGGTGGAGACCTACCGCTACCAGCCGGGGGAGCCGCTGCGCGCCGATATCGCGGCGCTGGTCGGCACCGAGGACCCGACGATGCGACCCGAGCAGGCCGACGAATGGCGCGCGCACACCAGCGGAGGATTCGACCGGGCGACCTTCCCCGGCGGCCATTTCTACCTGGACGAACATGTCGCGGAGGTGGCCGACTTCGTCGTGCGCCACCTCGGCGCCTGAGCACCGGCGTCAGCGCGGTGCGTGCACAGGGGCGGCCGGGGCGGATCGGCGCAGCGCCCACACATAACCGATCCACGACGCCACCACCAGTGCGGCCGCCACTGCGCGCACCAACCCGAGCGCGTGTTCGGGGTAGATCACGCCGGTGAGGTAGTGGTCGATGAATCCGCTCGACGGCAACCGCTGTCGGCCGGCGTGCTCGCGCGCCCAGTTCTCCAGATGCGTGAGCGGGCAGTCGAAACCGACCACGATCGTGCCGAACCCCCAGCAGACCGCGAGCAGGTGCAGCCAGATCGTGCGCGGAAAGCGCCATGCGAGGAATCCGCCGACCACCACGTAGGCCACGAAGGCGAAATGCGTGACGGCGGTGGCGTCGGCTGCGAGCCGGTAGAGCACGCCTCCAGGGTAGCCCTCCGCCGGGTGCGGGATTTCGGATCGACCGCTACCAGGGGGAGGGTTGATAGTCCTTGAGGAAGCAGCCGAACAGATCGGTGCCGTTCTCACCCTGCACGATGGGGTCGTAGACGCGCGCCGCGCCGTCGACCAGGTCCAGCGGCGCGTGGAAGCCCTCGTCGGCGAGCCGGATCTTGGTGTAGTGCGGTCGCTCGTCGGTGATCCATCCGGTGTCGACCGCGGTCATCAGAATGCGGTCCTGCTCGAACATCTCCCGGGCGCTGGTGCGAGTCAACATGTTCAACGCCGCCTTGGCCATATTGGTGTGCGGGTGACCCGGACCCTTGTAGGCGCGGGAGAACTGCCCTTCCATCGCGGAGACGTTCACGACGTACTTCCGGCGCGCCCCGGCGGCGGCCATCGCCGGGCGCAAGCGGGAGGCGAGGATGAACGGCGCGACCGAGTTGCACAGCTGCACTTCCAGCAGTTCGGTCGGATCCACCTCCGAGACGGTCTGCACCCAGCTGTTGCTGTGCGCGAGGTCGGGCACCAGGCCACCCGCGTCGATCGCGACGCCGCGCGCGATGCGTTCCGGCGTCGCCGATCCCGCGACCAACGCCAGCTCGGCGACGTCGGCGGCGGTCAGCGCGGGGGTGAGCGAGGCGGTCAGCGCGGTGGGGTGGGCCTGCATGGTCTTGCCGAAGGTCACCACCTCCGGCAGCGCGCCGGAGGGCAGCGGTCCCGACTCGGCCTCGACGAGGGCGCTGTAGGCGCCGGGGGAGCGGCGCACGGTCTGCGCGGCGTTGTTGATCAGGATGTCCAGCGGGCCCTGGGCGGCGACGTCGTCGGCCAAGGCGACCACCTGGGCCGGATCGCGCAGGTCGATGCCGACGACGCGCAACCGGTGCAGCCAGTCCGCGCTGTCGTCCATCGCGGCGAAACGCCGGATGGCGTCGTTGGGGAAGCGGGTGGTGATGGTGGTGTGCGCGCCGTCGCGCAGCAGGCGCAGCGCGATGTACATGCCGATCTTGGCGCGGCCGCCGGTGAGCAGTGCCCGCCGCCCGGTCAGATCGGTGCGGGCGTTTCGTTTGGTATGGCTGCTCGTCGCGCACTCCGGGCACAGCTGGTGGTAGAAGGCATCGACCTGGGTGTAGCGCTGCTTACAGATGTAGCAGGGACGCGGGCGGAGCAGCGTGCCCGCGCTGGCTCCGGTCGTGGCCGAGCTGATCGGGAGGCCCGCGGTCTCGTCATCGATCCGGTTCGGGGATCCGGTGGCGGTGGCGGCGACCACCGCGCGGTCGGCGGCCGAGACCGCCGCGCGCGCTTCGGTGCGGCGCCGCTGCTTGAGCTTTTTGAACATGTGGCCGACCGCCCGCTGCACGGCCACCGAGTCCGGATGGTCCTTTTCGAGCGTTCCGGCCTGCTCCAAGACCCGAAGACAGGTCGCGAGGTCCTCGGGATCGATCATGCTTTCGGCCATCGGGGCGGGGGACATCCTTCATCGAGCTGGGCAGACGACCCGCCCATTGTCGCAAACCCCGCCTGCCCAGTGGTCGCCCGGTCGCCCGCGCCGCGGTCGAGCGCGGCGGTCAGCTACTGCGCGGAGAGATGGAGGCGCGGTCGGCGCGCAGGTCGTCGACGAAGTTGGCGATCGCTTCGGCGACCAGCAGCGGCTCGGTGATCGGCAGCCAGTGATTCGCCGGGACGGCGCGGCGCCACAGCTTGTCGATCCAGCGCGCGGAGCTGTCGTAGACGGCGGTCGGCACGAACGGGTCGGTGGTGTCGACGAGCAGTTGGACCGGGACGGCCGTCCGCCGCACCCGCGGCTTCCCCAGGTGGTGCAGAAGATTGGCCTGGGCGATCCGCGCACCGGCGACGAGATCGGAGCGCCAGCTGTGGGCGACCCGCGCGGGTACCGGTGCCAGACCACCGAATCGGTGCGCGAGCAGGCCGCGCACCCGCGGCGGGTAGAGCCTTCGGACGATCGGGCCCGGCCGCAGCGCCCAGCGCGCACCGCGCAGCCACCAGCCCAGATCGCCGAGTTCGCGGCCGGCGCGCGGCGCCAGCGCGCGTAGCCACAGGCCCAGATGATCGAGGTTCGGCCCGGCGATCGCGGTGAACGAGGCGATGCGGGTGTTGGCTCGTTCGTCGCAGACCGCCTCCCACAGCTGCACGGCGCCCCAGCCGTGGCCGCAGGTGTGCACCGGCCTGCGTGGGCTGGCGGCGTCGATCACCGCGAAGAAATCCTCCGCCAGCGGGCCGAGGCGATACTCCGACGGCGCCACGGGAGTGGCCGAACGTCCGTGACCGCGCACGTCGTAGGTGATGACCCGGAAGCCGTCGGCCAGCAGGGCCGCGACCGTGGACCACACACGGTGCGTGTCGGTGAGGCCGTGCACCAGCACCAAGGGCTCGGCCGCGGCGTCACCCCATTCGTAGACGGCGAGATCGGCGCCGTCCCGATCGACCGTCCAGGTGCGGTCCGGGCGGGGCGTTTCGGTGGTGTCGAGCAGTTCGGCCATGTCGTTACCCCTTCGCTGCCGGCTACCGATTCGATGGCACATTGCCCGTCGTGCCCGACGTGTGTGATTCCGATACGGACAGTACGAAGAATTGACCCATCGAGGGAGAGGTGAAACGCCCGAATATGGCGCAGCTCACCCGCGAGCGGACCGACTCCGCCGACCGAGCCGGTGGGCCACTGCTCGCACTCCCGGCCGGGCGTCGAAATCCCCGGTCGGGCAACGGCGGTCCGGCTCGTCCTCGAAGGGCTCCTGCGAGGGTGTGCGACTCTTGTTGACAACTCGCCAATAGTTCGGGAATCTGGGGCGGAACCGGTGACGAGACCGGACCGGAGCGAGCGAAGGATCGAGCGATGGCACGCGCGGCGTGGAGTGACGACGAGGTCGAGGCGGTACGAGACCTGGCGAGGACCTTCTTCGAGAAGGAGGTCGTGCCCCGCGAGGACGAATTCGTCGCCCAAGGGCACCCTGACCGCGCGCTGTACAACCGGGCGGGTGAACTCGGCCTGCTGTGCCCCGCCATTCCGGCCGAATACGGCGGTGGGGGCGGCACCTTCGCGCACGAGGCCGCCATCATCGAGGAGCAGGCGCGCGCGGGCGACGGATCGATGGGTATCCCCGTGCACAGCTCGATCATCGCGCCGTACCTGTACGAGTTCGGCTCCGAAGAGCTCAAGCGGCGCGTGCTGCCCAAGGCCGCGAGCGGCGACATCGTGCTGTCCATCGGCATGACCGAGCCGGGCACCGGATCCGACCTGCAAAACATCAAGACCCGTGCGGTCCGGGAGGGCGACGAGTACGTCATCACCGGCTCGAAGATCTTCATCACCAACGGCTGGCTCTGCGACGGCATCATCATCGCCGCCAAGACCGACCCGGCCAAAGGCGCGGCCGGTGTCTCGCTGATCTTCGCCGAAGTCGGCGACGACACCCCCGGCTTCAAGCGCGGGCGCATCCTGGACAAGATCGGCGGGAAGGCTCAGGACACCGCCGAGCTGTTCTTCGACGGTCTGCGCGTGCCCGCGTCCAACCTTCTCGGCGAGGCCGAGGGCCAGGGCTTCTACCAGATGATGCAGATGCTCGCGCAGGAGCGGCTGGTCACCGCCATCATCGCGGTGGCCATGATGGAGAAGGCCGTGCAACTCACCGTCGACTACACCAAGGGCCGCGAAGCGTTCGGCAAGCCGCTGTTCGCGATGCAGAACACGAAGTTCGAGCTCGCCGAATGCGCGACCATCACCAAGGTCTCCCGCACTTTCCTGGACGACTGCATCGACAAGCACCTGCGCGGCGAACTCGACATTCCCAGCGCGGCCATGTCGAAGTACTGGCTGACCGATCAGCTCGGTATCGTGGTGGACCGCTGCCTGCAACTGTTCGGCGGCTACGGCTACATGACGGAGTATCCGATTTCCCAGCTCTACACCGGCGCCCGCGTCCTGCGCATCCTCGCGGGCAGCAACGAGGTGATGAAGGATCTCATTGCCCGGTCTCTCTGACACCACGAGCGCGACCGCGGACGGTGGCGCCGATCCGGCGCTACCGCGCCGTCGCAGGCTCGAGCCCGACGAGCGGCGCGCGCAAATCCTCGCCTGCGCGATCGACATGTTCGGCGAACGCCCGTACGCGGCTGTCTCCACCGCCGAACTGGCGCAGCGGGCCGGTGTGGCCCGCGGCCTGATCAACCACTATTTCGGCAATAAACGCGATCTCTACCTCGCGGTGGTGCGGCGGATGGTGACGCTGCCCAAGCTCGATGACATGATCGTGCCTACCGGCTCGTGGCGTGAGCGTGTCGACGCCAGCGTGCGCTGGCTGCTCGACACCATCGCCGAGCACGGCAGCACCTGGGTGAAGGTGACCAGCCACGAGGGGGTCGGCGACGATCCCGAGGTGCAGCAGATCCTGGACGCCGCCGACGACGCTGCTGCCGAACGTCTACTGCTGATGGTCGGCCTCGCGCATTCGGCACACGACGTCCAACTGCGCGCGATGGTGCGTGCCTACGGCGGGCTGGTCAAGGTCGCGGGCCGGGAATGGATCACGCGTGGCACGCTCACCCGCGAGCAGGTGCACGACCTGCTGTGCGACATGTTGCTGACGTTGGTCACCGAATCGCTGCCCAAGGTCGACCGCAGGCAGTGAACGGCGCCACCGATCACCGCTCGCCGCTGTAGCGACCGTGGCGGCGCGGGCCGACGAGGAGGGCCCGGCGCCCGCGGCAGCACGGCGTTCACCGCCACGCCGACGGTCGCACAGCCCGTTGAAACCGTTCCCGGTGACGGTCCGCGCCGTAGGCGGACACAGTGAGCGCGCACGGCACAATGCCCGGCGGGTCGGAATTACATCGAGCAAATTCCCGGCCCTGGCATGCCGACGGCAAGTGACCGGCGGCTCGACGTCGCCTTATCCAACGTGAATACTCCGCGGAAGGGTGGCAATCGCGCAGGCCGCCGATCGACCAGCATGCGCCTCGGTTACCCAAGCCGCGCGTTCGTTATCACGGCCCGATCACAAATGTCGGACACTTCGGATCAACTTTTCGCGGTGCGCGTCCTATTCTGTGTCGGTATATCGGGGCGGGTCCGGACAGTCCGAGGTTCCTGCGCGGTGTGTTGGTGTGGAGAGGACCTTGATGACACGGGCAGAACGGCGTGAAACGGATCGCTGGCCGCAGGCGCAGCCGGAGGATCGCTGGTCGGAGCCGGAGCCCGACGACCGCTGGTCCGACGATGAGGACGAGCGCTGGCCCGAGCCGCCGAGCCGGCGCCGGACCGGACGGCTCCGCGTGGAGATTCCGCCGATCGTCAATCCCTACGCGATCATCGCCTTGGTGGCGGCACTGCTCGGATTGTTCCCCGTGGCCATCGTGTTCGGGTTCATCGCCTTCAGCCACCCCCGTGGCCGGGTGATGGCGATGTTCGCGCTGCTGCTCGGGGTAGCCGAGATCACCGCGGTGGCGGGATTCGTCCTGATGACGAGTGGTTGGCTGCCGGACGTGACCAACCGCACGGCCTCGATCGGGCCCGCGCCCGTCGCGTCGACTGCCACGACCGTCGAGCGTCCGGTGGTGACCACCACGACCGCCGCACCGAGCCTCGCGGTGACGACCACGCCGTCGGAGAGCCAGGAGCCGGTCGCGAAGGGCGCGCCGTGCACCGAGGCCCAGCTCGGCAAGATCGGCAGCGCCACCAACGGCGGCACACTGATCTGTCTCACCGCCGCCGGTGGCTACCAGTGGGCGGGCCCGCACGTCGTGGCCACCGCCGTGCAGCAGGCGGGCTCGAAATGTGACGCCTCCGGCGCCAAGACCGGACGCACCGCCGACGGCCGGGCCTTGGTGTGCGAAGTCAGCGGACGCAGCGGCACATGGGTGCTGTGGACCGAATAGCCGTCGACGCTATTCGGGCTTCTTCGCGCGGCTCGGCTGCACCCGGGGTGGCTCGTTGGGCATCTTCGGGTACTGCGGTGGCCACGGCGCGTCCATGAGGCCGGCCGCCATGTCCCGTTCGGACATCTCCAGCAGCGGGGCGATGGATTGGGGCGGGCGGCCGGCCCACGGGTCGCCGTATTCGGCGTAGCGCGCGGGCACGGTCGCGATGGTCAGGTCGTCGGGCGCCACCGAATCCAGATCGGACCAACTGATCGGCGTCGACACCTGCGCGCCGACCTTCGGCCGCACGCACCAGGCGCCGAAAACCGTTTTGTGCGGAGCGTTCTGGTTGAAATCGATGAATACCCGTTTGCCGCGTTCTTCTTTCCACCATTGGGCGGTGATGTCCTCGGGATACCGGCGCTCCAATTCGCGCGCCAGCGCCACCGCGGCGGCACGCACCTGATAGCCGTCCCATTTCGGCTCCAGCGCGGAGTAGAGATGCAAGCCGCGTGACCCGGAGGTCTTGATCCAGGATTCGATGCCGAGTTCGGCCAGCAGATCCCTGGTGCGGATCGCGGCCTGCCGTAGGTCGGCGAAGGTGATGCCCGGCGAGGGATCGAGATCGATGCGCAACTCGTCGGCGATCTCCAGATTGTCGGCCCGGTTGGGCCAGACGTGGAAGCCGAGGCACCCCTGGTTCACCGCCCACAGGATATGGGCGAGATCCTGGGCGACGAGGGCGTCGCTGGTGGTGCCGTTCGGTGTGGACACCTCCACGGTGCGCAGCCACTCCGGCGCGGACTTCGGCACCCGCTTCTGAAACCAGGATTTGCCCGATGCCCCGTCCGGGTAGCGCTCCAGCAGCAGCGGCCTGCCGCCGACCACTTCGAGGAACGGTTCGGCGATCGCCTGGTAGTACCGCACCAGGTCGAGTTTCGTCTCGCCGCGCTTGGTGAAATAGATCTTGCCCGGGTTGCTGATCGTGACCGTCCGGCCGTCGGTCTCGATATCGACGGACTCGGTCATCGTGCCGCGCCTTCGCCGAACAACGTGCTCAATTCCGCAGGCGCGACTTCGTCGAGCTGCGCGTAGGTACACGATTCCGGGGTCCGGTCGGCCCGGAAGCGCACCAGCCTGCCGCCGTGGCGCAGCCGCCCCGACTGCACGTGCTCGTAGCGCACCTCGGCGACCAGTTCCGGCCGCAGCGCCTCCCAGGACAGATCCTTGCCGCCGGTCCAGCGGCTGACGCCGCCGGGCATCTTGCCGTCCGCGGCCGCCTGCGCCGCGGCGTCGGCCCACTGCCGCCAAGGATGGTTGTCCAGCGCGTTCTCCCGCAACGGCGCCAGCTCCTCGACCAGTTCCTTACGCCGGGCCGCGGTGAAGCTGCTGGCCACGCCGACGTGGTGCAGGTGGCCGTCGTCGTCGAAGAGCCCGAGCAGCAGCGAACCGACACCCGCCCCGTCCTTGTGCCAGCGAAAGCCCGCCACCACGCAGTCGGCGGTGCGCTCGTGCTTGACCTTCAACATCACCCGCTTGTCCTGGAGGTAGGCGAGGTCGTCGGATTTGACCATCACGCCGTCGAATCCGGCCCCCTCGAAACGGGTGAACCAGTCCTCGGCCACGTCGGGATCGTGGGTGATCGGAGTGAGGTGGACGCGCGCGAGCGCGGTGTCCAGGATGGTCTCCAACCGCCGCCTGCGTTCGGCGAACGGTTCGCCGGTCAGGTCCTTGTCGCCGAGCGCGAGCAGATCGAAGGCGACGAAACTGGCCGGCGTCTCCGCGGCCAGCTTGGCGACCCGGGACGCGGCCGGGTGCAGGCGGTTCTGCAGGGTGTCGAAGTCCAACCCCTGTTCGGTGACCACCACGATCTCGCCGTCCACCACGCAGCGGTCCGGCAGCGCCTGCTTCAGCAACTCGGCGACCTCGGGGAAATACCTGGTCAGGGGTCGGTCGTTGCGCGAGCCGAGCTCCACTTCGGCCCCGTCGCGGAACACGATGCAGCGGAAGCCGTCCCATTTGGGTTCGTAGCTCAGGCCCGGCTCGCGCGGGACCGCCGGCGCGGTTTTGGCCAGCATCGGCCGCACTGGTGGCAGAACCGGTAGATCCACGCGATCCTCCTCGGATTCGATCCTCACCCATACCGACGGCGCGCGCCGAACGAACTCATCGGTCTGTGGCCGTGGCCTCGGCTCGATCGTAGGCGGCCGCACCGACACCGAGCGTGGAGTCAGCCGCTCAGTTCTCCAGCCAGCCCTGCTGGTCGGCGAACGCGGTGAGACGGTCGCGGATGGTCAGGATCTCGCCCGCGGTGAGGGCGGGACTCGCGTCCAGGAGCAGTTCGGTGATCAGGCGTTTGTGCTCGGCGACGGTGAGCGGTCCGGAGCCGGGGCGGTCCTTTCCCTTGTGCCGCGCCGGGGGCGCGGACGATCCGCCGACCACGGTGAGATTGACCGCCTTGGGTCCGCGGTCGCCTTCGGTCACCTCGAATTCGAACACCCGCCCCTGCCGCAATTCGTCCTCGTCCAAGCCGATGTCGTTGACGTGGACGAACACGTCGGGTCCACCGTCCTCCGGCCGAATGAATCCGAATCCCCGAGAGCTGTCGAACGACACCAATTTCCCGATGGACACCAACACCCGCTCCTCGTCGCCGTCGCTACCGGGCAACTTTAACCCGCCTTTTCGCCGTCGTCGGTGGAAAGCGCCTTTTGCAACGATTGGAAAACGGTCAGTCCCTGACCGACCATTCCGTTCACCAGTTCGCCCACTCCGTCCGGTCCGTTCAGCACGGTGAGATTCGCGTTCGCCAGGCCGTGGGACGCCTGCTTCACGATTTCGGGAAGTTGTTCGATCAACAACTGGTCGAGCGCGATCCGGTTGTTCGACGCGGCCGCCGCGGCCTGGATGCGGGTGCGGTCGGCTTCGGCCTCGGCCAGGATGCGCACCCGATCCGCTTCGGCCTGAGCGGGTTTCACTACCTCGGCCTGCAATTGCTGCTCCCGCAACTCGGCCTCTTTGCGCGCCTGCTCGGCCTGCGCGGTGAGCACCTCCTGCAACGCCATCGCCTCGGCCAGCGGGCCCGCCTGCGCGGCCTCCGCGTTGGCCTTGTCGATATCGCGCTGGTATTGCGCGCGCAGGATCGCCGTCTCGCGCTGATATTCCGCCTGCCTGCGCTGGGATTCCTGCTCGGCTTGCGCCGACACCTGCGCGGCCTGCGATTGCGCGATCTGCGCGTCGCGCTGCACGGCGGCATTGTGCGGCGCGGCGAGCGCGGCGATATAGCCGAGGTTGCCGTCATCGATGGACTGGATCTGGAAGGAATCGACCCACAGGCCGATATTGCTCATCTCGACTTTCGACGCGACGAGCACTTCGTCGGCCAGTTTCTGGCGCTCCCGGATGATTTCCTCGACCGTCATCGAGCCCACGATCGACCGCAGGTGGCCGGAGAAGATGCGCCCGGTCAGCACCGACATCTCCCGCTCCTGCTCGGAGAGGAACCGCTGTGCGGCGTTCACGATGGACTGGGTGTCGTTGGCGACCTTGAACGCGATCACCGCGCGGACGTCGAGCTGGATCGCCTGCTTGGTGACGCAGCGCTCCTTGATCTCGGATTCGAACATCGCCAGCGACAGGTAGCGCACCTTGCGGAACAGCGGAATCACCCAGGCGCCCCGCCCGATGATCACTTTGAACGGCGCGTTGTCGCGGCTCTTGGCGCCGCTGACCAGCATCGCCTCGTCCGGGTCCGGTACGTGGTACCCCAGCACGTCTGTCTCCCTTACTTTTCAGGTTTCTCCGGCCGTGTCCGGGGTGAGCGGAATCCACGGGACGACGTCGACGACGCGCCCCGGATGGACCGCGATGACCAGCACGGCCGCACCTGCCTGGATCGGCTCGGTGGACTGTGCGATGTACAGCTCGGTTCCCCCTCGAATCGCGACCAGGACCTCACTTAGCGTCCCGGCGCCCCGGATCGGCGATGTGAGCGTACCCGTCAATCCCACCACCGGGTCGGTCATCCCAGGATCTCCTTCTTCCGACGATCGGATCGTCACCCTACGTCTCGCACAGCACCTTTCGATATCGGCCGGGCGGGACCGCCGCGACGGCGCAGGTATGTTGCTTGCATGGGAGGACGGCTGGCGCTGGTGGTGGGGTCGGAATGCGCGGCGCTGGGAGAATTGGGTTTCACCGAGGAACTCGCCCATGGGCTGTACGGCAGCCTGACCGAAGCGGGCGGTTGGCGGCCTGCGATCGATGTCGACGGCCCGGTGCTGAATCCCACTGCCGCGCAGTTGCTCACCGCCGTCGACGCGGCCTTCGCGGCGGCATCGCAGCGGCAGGCCACCCTGCTGCTCGGCTTCATCGGGCACGGCGTGGCGACCACTGCCGAGGACTTCTATCTGCTGAGCCACGATTCCCCCGGCGACCCCAACTCGCACAACGCTTTCCACCTCACACAGGAGATCCGCGAGCGGCTCGACCGCGCCGCGTTGGACGGGCTGGTGCTGCTCGTCGACGCCTGCGAGGCCGGGCAGGGCGTGCAGGGCGCCGCGCGCCGGTGGACCGATCTACTGGCGCTGTCGGGCGGCCGGATGGAGCTGCTGGTCGCCTCCGGTGACGGGCCCGCGTACTCCGGATGCTTCACCCGCACCATGCTCAGCACGTTCGATCTGGGTCTGCCGCTGCGCGGGGAGAACCTGCTGCCCTCGGACCTGGTCGATCCGATCGCCGTGCAGTGCACCCACCAGCAGCCGCAGCATCTGTCCTTCAGTTCCGGCGCGGTGTCCACGACGCAGGGCGTCGACCCGGGATTGTGGCTGGTACCGAACACCGCGCGCCATCGAGACGCGGTGAGCGGACGTTCCGCCGCCGGGTTCGTCGACCAGCTGACCCGGCGTCTGCTGCTGACGCCCGATGTGCGCGAGCGTCTCGACGCGATCGTCGACGCGGGCAGTCACCGGCTGCGGGCGGTGCTGGGGCCCGCGGGCGTGGGCAAGTCCACGCTGCTGGCCATGCTGATCCGTCCCAGCCTGGTCGACGGACTCGCCGTGACCCCCGACTACGTCACCGCCGCGGTGTTCTTGACGGTGAACAGCTCGGTGGAGTCGGTCGCCTCGGAACTGGCCGTGCAACTCGACGCACGACTACCCGGGTTCCGGGAGGCGGCGCGCGCGGCGCGGGCGCACCGGCCCAGGGACGAGTTCGACATCTTCGACATCCTGGTGCGTCGCCCGCTGGCGCGCCTGTCCACCGCGGGCCGGCGGGTCACCCTGGTCTTCGACGGACTGAATCAGCCGCAGGAGGGGACCAGGCGGTTGCTGGTGGCCGCGATCGCCGATCTGACCCGCCGGGAAGATCTTCGGCACGTGCGGGTGATCGTCGGTATCCGGCCGGGCACCGGTGTCGAGGACGATCCGGGGCTGGCGCACATGTACCGGATCGATGTCGCCGAACCGGCGGCCGACGACATCGCCGCCGTGGTGGACTCGGCGCGCGGAACGGCGCCGGTCGGCCCGGTCGACTGGATCGGCTGGATCCAGCGGCTGCTGGCGGAGACCCCGACCGACGCGAGTGGTTCGCGAGCGGTCTCCGGCGGCTGGCTGGTCGCGCGCATCCTGCTGGAGGTCGCCTCGAGATTGACCGACGGGGCGGTCGCCTCGGGGATCGGGCTGGATCGGGTTATCGCGCTGCGGGTCGAGACCGCACTGCGCGGCGCCGATCCCGCGACCGCGAGTGACACGGCGACTCTGCTCGGCCTGCTGGCCGCGGCGGGAGTCGGGCCCGTGCTGCCGCTGGAGTTGCTGGATTCGGCGCTGTTGTCGCTCGGCGTCGACCTCAGCGCCGCCCGGATCCGCGACATCGCAGTGAACCTCGGCGCGTTGATCACCCGCAGTCATCCCGGCACCGTCCGCGAGTCGCTCGGTGTCACCCACAGCGCGTTCCTGCCCGCGCTGCACGCGGAATGCCATCGTTTCGGCGTGCGCATCGCGGACGCGCACCGCGCCCTCGTCGCGGCGATCCAGGCCGACGACAGCGACCGGTCCGCCGACTACGCGCGGGGCGCGGCCGTACGCCACTGCCTTGCCTACGGCGATTCGGCCCTGGCCATCGACTTCCTGCGGAAACTGGAGACCGGCAGGTCGGCCGACGATCGGGACCTGTGGGCCGCGTGGGCGCCGGATTTCGTCGAGTCGCTGGGGCCGGATCATCCCGATACCTTCACCACGCGGGAGCGGCGGGCCTATCACCGCGCCGAGAGCGGCGACCTGGTCGGCGCCGTAGCCGATTTCGACCAGCTGCTCGCCGACCGGTTGCGGGTGTTCGGCCCCGACGACCCGGCCACCTTGGACACCCGCGACCGGCTGGCCAGCTACCGCGCTCGCTGCGGTGACTACTCCGGCGCGGGGGAGGAATTCGAGCACCTGCTCACCGACCAGCTGCGCCTGCTCGGCCCCGATCATCCCGAAACCCTGCGTACCAGAAACAATCTGGCGTCCAACCGCGGCGACATAGGCGATTTCGCCGGCGCCATCGCCCGATTCGACCGGCTGCGCGCCGACCGTGCCCGCGTGCTGGGAGCCGACCATCCGGCCACCTTGCGCACCCGCAACAGCTTGGCGTATTGGCGAGCCGACAGCGGCGACCTCGACGGCGCCCGTGCCGAGTTCGAGCAGTTGGTGGCCGACTATCACCGCGTCTTCGGCGCGGACCACCCCGATACGCTCGGCGCACGCAACAACCTGGCGGCGTTTCGCGCGCGCAGCGGTGATCTCACCGGTGCCGGAGCGGAGTTCACCCGCCTGCTCGACGATCGTCTGCGGGTGCTCGGCCCGGACCATCCCGACACGCTGCTCACCCGCGGCAGGCTGGCCGGTTACCGCGCCGACAGCGGTGATCTCGAGGGCGCGATCACCGACTTGGAGAAACTCCTCGGCGACCGGTTGCGGGTTCTGGGCCCGGACCATCCGGACACCTTCGAGACCCGCAACGAGCTGGCGGGCTGCCGCGCTCGCCACGGCGACCAGGACCGTGCGGTCGCGGAACTGGAGGTTCTGCTGGTCGCGGAGTTACGGGCCCTCGGCCCCAATCACGCCGCCACCATCCGGACCAAGAACACCCTGGCGTATTGGCGGGGTCAGTCCGGGGATTGACCGCCCGGCCGCGGGGTCAGGACCGGTAGAG
This sequence comes from Nocardia sp. NPDC057455, assembly GCF_042802775.1. NCBI lineage: Bacteria > Bacillati > Actinomycetota > Actinomycetes > Mycobacteriales > Nocardiaceae > Nocardia > Nocardia sp. NPDC057455. Next base: position 22,409 of record NZ_JBHVDM010000075.1, read on the forward strand.
CGAGCGGTACACGGTCAGCATCGCGAGGCAGTGCTCGATGATCTGCTCCCGGGTGGCGCGCAGCGAGCCGTTCAGCCACGCCGAGAACATGCCCGCGTTCCCGCTGGCCATGCTCACCGCCGCCAGCCTGCGCTTGACCGGGTCGTCGATGTGGCCGAACAGATGGTCCTGCATGACCCGGGTGAACACCGGCATCACGGCGAAGGTGGTCTGCCCGAGGCCGGTGCTCGAATACGGCTCGACCAGGAACAGTCGCGATTTGCGTGGGTCGTCGAGCACCTTGTCCACGAGGATCTCCGACAGCGCGCGGTCGCGGGACGGGTCGTCGGTGGCCGCGAAGGCCGTCATCGGCTCCAGGAATTCCTCGGCGACCTGGCGGTAGAGCACGTCCAGCAACTCGTCGCGGCTGGCGAAGCTCTCGTAGAAGTAGCGGTCGGTGAGGTTGGCCTTGCGGCACACCGCCCGCATGGTGACTCCGCTCGCTCCGGACTCGCCGATCAGGTCGAGGGCGGCCTCCAGCAGCGCCGCCCGTCGCGTCTCCCTGCGCTCGGTGAGCGTCGTCCCACCCCAGATCCGCGGGCCCCCGTCGTCGTCTGCTTCCTGACCTGTCTGCACGGCCCCACGATAATGCCTGGCGGCGCGCCCCGGCGCCGCGCTCACCGGCCCCCGGCTCCGCGGTCTTGCCGAAATGGCTCCCCCGCCGTCACGGCCTGGTAACTGTTGGTTTACTCGATCTGGTTACCGTCCCGAGGTCTCTCGGTGGTTCGGTAGTGGAGGTGTAACGGCGCGTGAACAACTCCGCTGCGGTGGTCTTATCCGAGGCGATCGGTGCCCGAATCGCGCACCCGGGGCCGCGATCGGTCCGACCAGCGGTTCGGCATCTTCCGCCGCCGCGGCGCCCGGTGCCGCTGGCTCGCGGCCCGCGTCCGGCGCACCTTCCGCTCGCTCCCGCCCAAGAACGAATGTGGTATGCCGCGCGGGCCGGAAACTCGGGTGACTGGAATGTGGCTCGCGCGGTGCGACTGGCCGGGCCTGCGCTGCGGCCCGAGGTGATCGTCGCCGCGATCGATGACGTCGTGGCCAGACATGAACCGCTACGCACCCGCTACCCGCGGACCGCGTCGGGGCCCGCGCAGGTGATCGTCCCGGTGCACGAGGCCGAACCGCGAACCGACGTCGTCGCCGTCACCGAAGCCGAATTGCCGCGCCGTCTCGCGGAATTCACTGCCGGCGAGTTCGATCTGGACACCGATCTGCCGCTGCGCGCCCGGCTGTACGTGCTCGGACCGCGCGAGGTGGTGCTGGCGCTGGTCGTGCATCACATCTCGATCGACGGGCGCTCGGTGGCCCCGTTGCTGCGCGATCTCGTCACGGCATACCTCGCCAGGCAGGCCGGAGCCGCGCCGAACTGGCCGCCTCTGCCGGTCGACTACGCCGACTACACCCTGTGGAAGCACGCCCAGCTCGGTGACTACTCCGACGAATGGAGCCGCGCAACCCAGCAGTTGCGCTACTGGGCCGATACGCTGGCCGGCCGGCCGGCAGTGCTGGAGTTCCCTGACGCGCGCCCCCGCGCACCTCGCCGGACCGGCGCGGCGGGCGCCGGAGCCGTGGTTGCGGTCGCGTTCGGCGCCGATGTGCACCGCGCGCTGCTCGATCGGGCGGGTGCGGCGGGGGCCAGTCTTTTCATGGTGTTGCAGACCGCATTCGCGGTGGCGGTCGGCGCGTTCTCCGGCAGCGCCGACGTCACGGTGGCCACCGCGGTGGCGGGCCGCGACCACCGGCTGCTCGACGACCTGGTCGGCAACTTCGCCGACGACGTGCTGATGCGGGTTCGCCTCGACCGCGCCGCCGGCGCGGAGGAACTGCTCGACCAGGTGCGCAGGGTCGCGCTGGCCGCGTTCGCCCACCCCGATACCCCCGGCAGGCGGCTGAAACGGTGCCTGCTGCAGGACGCGACCTGCCCGCTGTTCCAGGCGACGCTCATCCTCCAACGCGGTGCGGCCGTCCGGCCCGCGGCTGCCGCCCACGGCGGGTTGACCATCACCGAAGTCGACACCGGAGTCGTGCGCGCCAAGCACGACCTCGAATTCGGTCTCGTCGACCGGTACGACCGGCTCGGCGCGCCCGCGGGCATCGACGGGATATTCATCTACCCGACGGCACTGTTCGAGCGGGCCACGGCGGTCGCGTTCGTCGAATTGTTCACCGCCACCGTGGAACTGCTGGCCACCGGCTACCGCGGTCCGGTCGCCCCGTTGCTGTCGGGCTTTCCCGCCGCACCGAGGTGATTCGACGGCCGGCGAACCGCGGAGATCAGCCTCGTTCCAGCGGCAGCCCCGCATCGCGCCAGGCGACGACACCGCCGGCCAAACTGGCGGCGTCGTATCCGGCCCGCCGGGCTCGCGCGGCGAAACGCACCGACAGCTCACCGACGGGGCAGACGAAGACCACGGGACGCGAGCGCGGGAACGGGATGCCGTGGCCGAACATGTCGTCGAGTTGGTCGTCGCGAATGTTCAACGCGCCGGGCACGTGCCCGATCCGGTAGGCCATGGCGCCACGGCTGTCCACGATGGTCGGGCGGTCGGTCCGGTCCAGCTCGACGAGCTGCTCGGGCGACAGGCGCGGTACCGCTGCCAGTTCGTCCGCGCTCGGCGCCGCTTCCCGTTCGGTGCGGCCGAACAGTTCCGGCCTGCGCTTCTTGATATAGGACAGGTACGGCTCGAGCCGATCGCAGACGATGAACACCGCGACGATCGGGTCGTCCGGATCGGTTGCCGAGCGATCGAGCGCGCCGAGCGTGTCCAGCGCGGCGGCGTAGGCCGCGCCGCTGGTCGGGCCGGCCAGGACGCCGTACCCGGTCGCCAGGCCGAGTGTCGCGTCCACGGCTTCGCCCGCCCGCACGGTGACGATCCGGTCGTAGAACTCCGGCTGGAACAGCCCGACATCCCACATCTCGCTCTCCGAGCGGATGCCGGGAATGAAGTCGGACCGCTCCGAAACGACCGCGACGGTACGCAATTCGGGATTGTGCTTGCGCAGATAGGTGGCGGTCCCCCTGGTGGACCCGGTGGTGCCGAGCCCGCCGATCAGATAATCGATCCGGGTGATGCCATCGGCCGCCAGGTCCTCGTGGATCTCCCGTCCGGTGCCGTGGTGGTGCGCCTCGATGTTCTTCTCGTTGGTGTACTGCGACAGATGACGGTACGCGCCGGGATGCTGCGCCATGGTCGCCTCGATCACCGAGTAGACGTCGTTCGGCGTGGTCGGGTCCGGGCACTCGGACAGCCCGGGCAGTTCCACGATCTCGGTCCCGAACAGCTGCAGCAGGTCACGGACCTCGCCGACCTTGATCCGGTTGGTCACCGCGCGCAGATCGATGCCGTACACCGCGCCGAGGACGCGCAGCGCCTTGGCGGTGTTCCCGCTGGAGGCCTCGATGAGCGTCCGACCGCCTGCGCGGATCTCCGCCAGGTCGTCGCGCAGCATCGCCCAGGCCACCCGGTCCTTGACCGAGCCGAAGGGATTGTGCGACTCCAATTTCGCGTAGAGCTCCACCCCGGCCAGTCCGTGCACCACGGGGTCGAGCCGGAGCAGTGGCGTGTTACCGATGAGTTCGGTGATGTGGTCGTATCGCATCAAAGGGCCTCGACGGATCGGACCGGGCCTGTGGCAAGGTCTGCGCCGCGCGTCGCGGCATGAAGCGCTCGTGGCGACTCGACGGGGAGACCGGGCTCGTAGTCGGCGTCGGGGACGACCCGGAATCCGTCGGGGGTCCGGTCGACCGCGAGTTTCGCGGGCAGCGGGTGCATGGAGGCCACCGCCGCGGACAGGTCCATGTGATAGGCGGCGGTGTTCGGGAACACCACCACATCGCCCGGCTGCGGGCGGGCGGACAGCCATACCTTGTGATTGGTGATCAGGTCTCGCTCCAGACACAACCGTCCGGCGAAGTAGACGCCGACCGGACCCGTCGCGCAGTCGCGTCCAGCGGCGACGTCCGCGCGGGGCAGCAGGATCGGATCGACCATGACCTCCTGGTCGGCGGGTGTCACGGCATCGCGGCTGAGATCGACGTGCACCAGCACGCTGCCGTCGGCGACTTCCTTGACGAACTCGACCGTGGCCAGCGTGACGCCCGCGTGATCGGCCAGCGCCTTGCCCGGTTCCAGCCACAGCTCCAGCAGATTGTCGCCCGCCACCTGCGCCACCGTGCGTCCGCCGTGCCGCTCCAGCGGCGCGTCGAGAAGATCGGCGAGCATGCGATCGGCGGGGACGGTATTGGCGTACTTGTGGAACACCGGTGTGCCGTGCACGGCGCCACCGGCGACGTGATAGCCGAAGGTGTTATTGCCCCAGGTCATCGGTTCCCCACGGCCGAGCAGCGATTCACGCAGTGCCAGTACATAGGCGTCGAACTGTTCGGCGTCGGCGGTGAACACCTGCCGGAACCCGCCGCCGATGTCGAGCACCGAAGGGGTGAACCCGCGATCGTAGGCTTGCTCGATCAGACGCAGGCAGGCGTCGATCGCCCGGACGCGCTCGCCGAGATCGCCGGAGTCGAGGTGGAAGGCGAACCCGAGGAAGGAGACCCGCCCGCGCTGCGCCGACAGCAGATCGAACGCCTGCTCGACCTGCGCGAGCGGCATCCCGAACCGGCTCACCTGTTGCGTGCCGATACCGGAAACCCGCAGCAGCACGGGTATTTCCGCATGGTCGTGGGCCAATTCCGCGATGCGGCCCAGTTCCCACAGGTTGTCCACATTGATCGTCGAACCGCGTTCGACGAGGTCGCGCAGGAATGTTTCCCCTTTCGGCCCGGTGACCTCGATGCGCGCCGGGCCGAACCCGGCGGCGAGGGCGCTGGACAGTTCGTGCGGTGATGCGACGTCGACGGCGATGCCATCGCGCTCGGCGGTGCGGACGAACGCGCGAGACTGATTCACCTTGTGCGCGTAGCAGATTCGGTGCGCGGGCAGGCGCCGCTCCAGCACTGCGCGCAGACGGAGCAGATTCTCCGAGTAGACCTGCGGGAACACCAGATGCACCGGGGATCCGAACCGTGCCTGTGTCTGCGCCGCGAGGCCAGGGGTATCGAGAAAAGCACGGACCATCGGATGCAACCTCGCGGGCAGCGCGGGCGGCCGAGGTGTCATACGGCGGCTTCCGATGCTTCGGTGACCGAGGCCCGCGCCGCGCCGTCGGGGCGTTGTGCGACCGGGTTGTAGCCGCCGTCCCGGATCGCCTCGAAGGCCCGGGCACGATTGCGCGGGCTGCGGAACTCGGCCACCACTCTTTTGCTGTCCAGATCGATCTCCGCCACGCGGATGTCCATCGACTCCAGCACTCCGCCAATCGTGCGGACGCAGTGCTTGCAGGTCATATCGGGCACGTAGAACACGTGGTCCTCGGCGGTGGCGGCACGGTCGGCGGTCGCCTCGTCGAGTTCGGCGCTCACCTGGGCGATCTCGATTCGGCCCGCGATCTCGGTGAACGTCGCGACGAACCGGTCGACCAGCAACGGCAGGATACTGAAATGCCCGCTGTCGAGCTGATGCGGCGTGGCCGCCAGGCAGGACGGATGGCTGCCGATGGGCAGCAGAGCGTACTGCCGGGAGATCAGATCCAGGTCGTCGTGGTACTTGGCGATCGCCTCGGCGGCCGTGAGCCCTTCGACGGTGGTGGCGCGCTCCATCACGGCGTGCGCGTCGGCGATGGTGGCGTCCTTCATCGCGCGCAGGGTCGCCACCGTCTCCGCCGAATAGCGCACGGTGCCGTCGGGCTGTGCCACGAGCGACACCGGGATCATGCCCCGCCGATAGGTCGAAGCCTGCAGCTCCCAGAACCATCGAGTGGCCACCGCGGCGAAGATTCCGGAAGCCCGGAGGCCCTCGGCGAACTCGGCGGCATCGCGGTAGGGGGTCTGGGCGGCCAGTAGCGCGTGCTGGGCCAGCACACGCCCCGCCGCCTCGATGCCGACCCGGAAGATGTCGCGCGGATCGTGGTCGGTGGTCGTGCCGGCCAGCACGGCGTGTTCACTCGGCCCGAGCGCCGCGATGCGCGCGGCGAAGGCCGGATCGGCGTCGAGCTGGTGCCACAGTGCCAAGACGGTCTCGCGCATCGCGATCGGCACCGAGGGGCCGAGGCCGTCGGTGCGGAAATGCCCGGTGTTCGGGATGCCGTCGCTGTCGGTCCACGCGATCCGGTGCGTCGCGCTGGTCATCTGATCCGCGCGACACGGCCGCATGAATCGCTCCAGATACAGCCGCTGTGAATAGGTGAGATGACTGTTTTCCTCGGGACGCACTGCGGCGCAAGTGAATTCGAAGCGTCGAGGCGGGGGAGCCGGCACGAGCGCGGTGCGCGACCCCGGTTGGGCCAAGTCCGCCAGCACCCTGGACGCAGCCCGCCGGTCGTAGCGGGGGATGTCGTTACTCACGTGACCTCCTCGGCGATCGTTCGCACGCACGCGACGAATCGGTCGATCTCGTCGGGCGTGTTGTAGATGTGCGTGCTCACCCGCACCGAGCCCGCGCCGTCGGTTTCGGCGGGGACGCAATGCGCGCCGGTGCGCACCAGGAAACCCAGCTCGCTCAAGACGAATCCGGCGTCGGTGGCCGAGATCCCGTCCAATGTGAAGGAGGCGATGCCGTAGCCGACCTCGCACGTGGCATGCGCCGGACCGGGCAGGAACTCCAGGCCGGGGACCGGGCGCAACCCGTCGATCAGGCGCAGGGTCAGGGCACGGTTGTGCTCGGCGACGACATCCATGCCGAACGACTCCAGCACCTCCAGCGCACTGCCGAGGGCGAGGATGCCCGGAATGTCGGGCGTACCGCCCTCCAGCAGCGCTGGCATCGGCCCCGGCCGCAACCCCTCCGGACCCGGGGCGATGCCGGAATTGCCGCCGGGCAGAAAAGGCACCAGTCGGTCGTGCACGCGACGGTGGCAGTACAAGATCCCGGTGCCCGGTGCCCCGAACATCTTGTGCGCGGCGAAGATCGCGAAATCCGCGCCGAGCTCGGTCACGTCGACCGGGAGATGCCCGCCGCTCTGCGAGCAGTCGAAGCACAGCAGGATGGCGGGATCGATACGGCCGCGCAATTCCTCCAGGGTGCTGAGACCGCCGAAGACATGGTGCAGATGCCCGACTGTGATCAGACGGGTGCGCGGGGTGATCCTGGCCAGTATGTCGTCGGTGTCCGCCTCTCCGGCGGCGGTCACCCGGTAGGGAATCAGATCGATACGGCGTCCGAACCCGGCGAGTAATCCGCGCAGGTGTCGCCACGGGTACACGTTCGACGCGTGATCGCTTGCGTTGTACAAGATCTCGTCGCCGTCGGCGAGCGCGGTCAGGCCCCACGACAGCGCGACGGCGTTCAGCGCGGCGGTGGCGCCCGCGGTGAAGACCACCTCGTCCGGGTGCTCGGCGCCGATGAACGCGGCGGCGCGTTCCCGGACCCGGGCGATCCGCGCGGTCAGACCGGTGGCCCAGGGATAGGTGCCGCGGCCGACGTTGGCGGTGCCGTTGCTGTGATAGCGCTGGATGGTCTCGATCACCGGCAGCGGCTTCTGTGTGGTCGCGGCGCTGTCCAGGTAGACCTCGGTGGCGCCGGCGAGCGCCGGGAACAACGACCGTGCCGCGACCGGCGGCGTCACCGGTGGCCGGGGAGCTTCGTCGGCCTGCGTCACCGGCGATCTCGGGGCAGGGGACCGCAACGTGACGCTCCCTTCACCGGTAACTCGGACGTCACCCACGATACGCATTTCCGGTACGGACTTCGAAGTTTTGTCGTGGACAACGGCTTTCACGACTAGGCTCGACGATATGCCCCTGACCCCGCAAGAGCGTCAAGAGTTCCTCGCGCAGCCGCACGTCGCGGCGTTCGCGGTGGCCGCGGGCACCGGTCGTGGCCCGCTGACCGTCCCGATCTGGTACCAGTACCGCCCCGGATCCGAGATCTGGATCCTGACCGGCCAGGAGTCGCAGAAGATGCGCTATCTCCGGGAGACCGGCCGGTTCAGTCTGCTGGTGCAGCAGGTGGAGCCCACGGTCCGGTATGTGAGTGTGGAGGGCCCGGTCACCCGGACAATCCCGATGACCGACGAACTGCACCGCGAGATGGCCGCGCGGTATCTGCCGGCCGAATCGGTCGACGCCTACTTGAAGGCGGCCGAGGCCTTCGGTGAGCAGATCGCGGTCTACCTGCGGCCGGAGCACTGGCTGTCGGCCGATTTGGGAGACCCGAGCGCGCTCTAATATCTGCCCTGCAGGTACTCGACGAGGTGTTCACGTTCGGTCGCCAATTCGGAGATCGCGCTCTTGACCACGTCGCCGATGCTGACGATGCCGACCAGCCTGCCCTGATGCACCACCGGCAGGTGCCGGATACGGTGTTCGGTCATGGTGCGGCGCAGGCCGTCGACCCGGTCGTCGGGTGCGCAGGTGTGCACCGCGGCGGTCATGATCGCCGACACCGGCGTGTCGAGCAGGTCCGCGCCCCGGGCATGCAGACTGCGCACCACGTCGCGTTCGGAGACTATGCCCGCGATCGTCTCGCCGTCCGGTGAGACGACGACCGCGCCGATGTTCCGCTCGGCCAGCGTGGCGAGCAGTGTGCGCACCGTCGTGTCGGGCGCGACCGTGGCCACGTCGCTGCCCTTCCTGCGCAGGATCTCCGAAATTCGCATATTTCACCATCCAGACGTCGGGGCACTACCAGGATCGCAAGTTTGCGGCGCGGTGACCAGCACGAATCCGTTACAGGCCACGGTTCGGTCACGGTGCGCATATCAGAGGCGGCGCGCGACACTGCGGTCCAGATCGCGCGCGAGCAGGGCGATCGCCGCCTGGGAGATGCCCGCCGAGGTCGCCAGGTCGATGGAGGTCAGCTGGGCGATGCGGCGCAGGCGGTAGTCGACGGTGTTCGGGTGCACGTAGAGCTGGCGTGCGGTGAGCTGCCGGTTCATATCGTTGCCGAGGTAGGCGCGCATGGTGTCGAACAGCTCGGGATGGGCGTCCAGCGGGTCGAGGATGGTCGCGATCCGCCGTGTCGCAGGCCCGCTACGGGTGAGCTGGTATTCCACGGCCAGATCCGACATCTGGTAGAGGCCGGGCGGCCGGACGCCGACACGCACGAGATTGAGCAGCTCGTGCGCTTGATCGGCCGATTCGGGGATCTGATCGGTGTCGGTCGGGACGACGGTCGCGGTGAGCGGCACCTCGGCGGCAGCGGCCAGCAGCTCGAGCGTGGTGGCGGTGAGGACGGTCTCGGCCTCGTCGCCCAGCGGGATGAGCAGTGTCCCTCCCTTGGCGCTGAGCAGCGCGAGCGCGCGGGAGGCGAACACGGTGGCCAGCTCGGACTGTAGTCGCCGTAGCTTGCGGCGCGCGGCCACGTTCCCGTCGACGCGCGGATCGCGCTCGTCCGGATGCTCCGGAATCGACAGGGCGACAACCTGATAGGCCTCCGCGATCGGAATGCCGGTCTGCCGTGCCAGAGCCGAACTGCCGCGACCGCTGAGCAGTGCCGAGGCGAGCGTCTGCGTCGCCGTCTGGTGCTCCTTGGCGACCAAGTGCTGTTCGTCGACGTAGGCATCGGACACCGCCGCGGTGATCGCCTCGAGCAGTTCGAGAAGCAGATCGGCGGCGACCAGCACCTCGTCGACGTCGTCTGCCTCGGCCGGCGCGGTGACCAGACCGAAGGCGATGCGCAGCCCTTCGTGATATGCGCGCAGGATCGTGCTCAGCGGCACACCCTCCCGCGCCCATCGAGCGGCCGCCGCGCGGACCGGGCCGAGCTGGTTCTCGTCCGGCACGGTACGCCGGTCGAACATCTCGGCGGCGAGGCTCAGGCAGCTGCGGGTGAGTTTCGTGACGTCACCACGCAATTGCTCGCCGGGCAAGGTGCGGCAGGGAGCCATGACGTTCTGGAAGTATCCGACCATATGCGAGGCCACGCTGTCGGTGTTCAGCAAAGGCACCGAAGCCGGCTGTCCGCCGATTTCCAGCACCGGGTCGGACGAGTCGGCGGACAGATCCAACGCGGAGTAGGTCATTACGAGTTCGCTCCCGATGCCACGCCGAGCGTGCGAGAAATCGCGCCCGGGTTGATCGATCACTATACGAAAGCGTCGTATGCACGGGGAGTGATCTGGGAGATCGTTTGGGGGCGGCATGGATTTCGCGATGTTGCTGCGGCGACTCGGCACCGGACAGCGGGGGCATGGCGGAGGGCGGTTACGGCGTTGGAGCCGGGTTCACCTGCGATGAGGGCGATTGCCTGCCTGTGGTGGCAGGATTACTCGTCGTCCAGCCCGGCTGACAGATAGGCGGCGGCCGCCAGCCATTGCCTGCACTGCGGGCCGTGGACCTCATGGGTGTAGAGGATGTCGCGCGCCTGCCGGTAGGTGAGGCCGCGGGGCTCGACCCCGCAATCGGACAGGGCGAACTCGGGCGCCGCCGAGTACTGGCGCAGGGGTTCGGCGCCGGTGCCATCGATGATGGCTACCCGGCGGGGAGTTCGAAATGGCTCGATCATTCGACTGCCCCTCGCGTCCGACGTGCGGCAGGGAGGCCGATGTGCCGGTGACGCAGCTCGAACTCCCTGCGTACCTCCCCGATTTCGAGTTCGAGTCTATGCCTCCGTCGCTTACAGATGCAAGTACATCTGCACGATCGGTCGCAGAAAAAACGGCGGCGGCCGCCGGTGCGAGACCGGCGACCGCCGCTGTGCCGCTTACGGTTTGATGTTCAGGGGGCCTTACGGCTTGCGGGCGACCGCGCCGTAGGCGGAGATCGGCCGGGTCTCACCGACCTCGGTGGCGCCGGAGCGCCACTGTGTAATGGACACGAAGCCGGGGTCGACGAGTTCCAGACCGTCGAAGACGGCCTTGATCTGAGCCTGCGGGCGGGGGACATAAGGAGTACCGCCGGTGCCGGTGTAGTTCTCGCACAGGGTGACATACGCCTTGCTGTCGTCGGTGCCGTCCCACATCACCAGGTAACTGCCCGACGGCACGGCCTCCAGCACGGTATGCACGACGCGCAGCAGATCGTCGTAGGTCTTGGCGTGGCCGAGTACGCCCATGAACATCACGGCGATGGGCTCGTTGAAGTTGAGGACGTGCTTCGCGTCGTGGATGATCCGCTCGGGATCGTGGTAGTCGGCGTCGATGTAGGTGGTGACGCCCTCCGGGGTGGTGCTGGTGAGTAGCGCCCGCGCGTGCGTGAGCACCAGTGGGTCGTTGTCCACGTAGACGATCCGGGACTCGGGTGCGACGGTCTGGGCGACCTCGTGGGTGTTCTGCATGGTGGGCAGGCCGGTCCCGATGTCGAGGAACTGGCGGATGCCGATCTCGCCGGCGAGGTAGCGCACCGCGCGGATGAGGAACTGGCGTGACTGCACGGCCATGGTGGTGATGTCCGGATCGACCTCGACGCCGGCGTCGCCTGCGATGCGGTCGATCTCGTAATAATCCTTGCCGCCCATCCAGTAGTTCCAGATCCGCGCGGAGTGGGGGATGTCGGTCCGGATGAGAGGGCTGTGGTCTTCGGGCATGGGGGTGTACTCCTCGGCAAAAACGTGTCCGCGACACGGCCGTGCGGGTGGGTGCCTGGGGGCGTCGCGAATGACTGGTGCATCCGATGTGCACTGCGACACTACAAGATTCACCCTCGTCCAGCGGGGTGGATCGGGGAGCTGATCTCGCTGTTTTCCAGGCGAGGCGATCACGTTTCACATCGAAGCCCGGATGGGCCCGGTCCGCGAGCACACTGAGGGCGAACTTCGTGCTATCGTCCGGTGTTGGTGCAAATGCAAGAACGTTTGAACGTGCATCTGCACGAACCGAATCGCCTAACTGCGGTAACCGAGGAGTGGGGAAGATGTCGGATACGTCCACCAACGAGATCATCGGAACTTGGCGTAAGAGTTCCTTCAGTAATCCGAGCGGCAACTGCGTCGAGGTGGCCGAAACGGTCAACGGCCAGGTGGCAGTGCGAAACTCGCGGGACCCGGAGAGTGGGGTCCTCTTCTACACGCGTCCGGAGATCGATGCGTTCGTCCGTGGCGCGAAGGCCGGAGAGTTCGACTATTTGACTAGCTGAGCGGTAACATTAGCGGTCGGTGCGGTGTGTTTCGCGACAGGTGGTTGTGACACACTGTGGGCAACCCCCGGAGTATCGGAGACGAACTCGATGATCGCTGAACCCGATGACGATGGTCATGTGCAATCCGTTGTCGCGGAACGTGGTCCGACCGTGCTACGCATCGCCCTGGGCGGCCAGCTGCGCAAGCTCCGGGAGAAGAGGAACATCACCCGCGAGGCGGCGGGCGATGCGATCCGCGGATCGCACGCCAAGATCAGTCGTCTCGAGCTCGGCCGTACCGGCTTCAAGGAACGCGACATCCGCGACCTGCTGACCCTGTACGGCGTCCACGATCCCGAGGAGCGCGAGTCGTTCCTCGAGTTGGCCAGGCAGGCCAACGAACCCGGTTGGTGGCATCGCTACAGCGACCTGCTGCCGCAGTGGTTCGGTACCTACCTCGGTCTGGAACAGGCCGCGAGCAAGATTCGCACCTACGAATCGCATCTTGTTCCCGGCCTGCTGCAAACGCCCGAATACGCCAGGGCGGTCGTGGCGCTCGGGTACGAGGACGTCGACACGGATCGGCGGGTCGCGGTGCGTCAGCGCAGGCAGGAGATCCTCTTCCGCGCAGACCCTCCGGTGGTCTGGGCGGTGCTCGACGAAGCCGCGCTGGTGCGGCCGGTGGGTGGCCCGCAGGTGCATCGGGAGCAGATGTTGCACCTGGTCCGGCTGGCGAAGCTGCCGAATGTGACGATCCAGGTGCTGCCGTTCACCGCGGGCGAGCACGCCGCGGCGGGCAGTTCCTTCAGCATTCTGCGTTTCGCCGAGCCGGAACTCCCGGACATCGTGTACCTCGAACAGTTGACCAGCGCGCTGTATCTCGAGCGGCGGCAAGACCTGGCGTTGTATCTGTCGGTGATGGACCGGCTCAGCGTCCAGGCCGAGCGTCCGGACAAGTCGATCGAGATCATGGAGAAGTACGCCGAGGGGCGCTGAGATCGCGCGATAGCGTCTCGCGGCCGAACTACCCC
>NZ_JBHVDM010000076.1:0-35486 GCF_042802775.1 Nocardia sp. NPDC057455
GCGGCCCCTTGATGGCTCGCGTTCCGGCGGTCTAGACCCGTGCCTTCGGCGCATGCGCTTCGACCGCTGGAACGCGAGCCGGGCCGCGAACGGCGCTCGTAAGACTCGCTTCTCCGCACATGCTTCGTTCGAGATGAATGGATGCTCGCGTGGGTAGGGGTTCACCGGACGCGGGTCGGTTTCGTCCTTGCGCGCAGGAACTGCTGGATCGCGTGGTTCACCGGTTCGGGGTGGGTCATCGTCACCGCCAGTCGTGCGTCCGCGATCTCGATGAACGTGGCGCCGGACAGGCGATGGGCCAGTTCTCGGGCTCGTTCGCGGTCCATTCCGCTGTGGGTGGGGTGGATCACCAGAGCAGGGCAGGCGATTTCGCGCAGGCGATCGAGCACCGAATCCCGGCTGAGCAGGCAGCCCGCCGCGACTTCGATGGCGCGGCGGTCACGCACCAGCCAGCGCTGGGTCCAGATCGAGCGGTACCACTCGTCGTCGCCGATCAGCCAGGAAGCCAGCTGGTGGACGGCCCGTTCCCGGGAGCCGTCGTCGTACCACAATTCGAGGAATTTCTTGGTTGCGGTGGACTGCTGCGGGGTGGGACCGTGCGCTTCGGTGCTGATCAGGATCAGCGCGGAGACGCGTTCGGGCGCGATCAAGGCGGTGCGCAGCGCTGTGAAGCCGCCTTGGGCGGTGCCGCCGATGACGGCCTGTTCGGCGCCGAGATGATCGAGGATGGTCAGCGCATCGCGGGCCGCGGTCCAGTAGGTGAAGGGTAGGCCCTCGTCCCTGGTGCGGCCGTGGCCGCGGGCATCCCAGGAGACGATCCGGAACTCCGGTGCGAGCGCGGCCATTTGGGCGGCGAACATGGTGCGGTCCATGAAGAACTCGTGCGCCAGCAGTACCACCGGGCCGTCCCCGCCGCTGTCCTCGTAATGGATGTCGGCATCGATCGCGCGGGCGAAGGGCACGAGCAGAAGGATAACCAGCGAGCCCGGCCACGGGTGACGATTCGGGCGGTCGGCTCGCCTCCCGCGCGAGGCCGCTGTGCCGATGATTCGCTCGTTTCGCCGCTCACTAAACTGGGTGAGTGGCACAAACCCAGAGACCGGTCCTCGTCATCGACTTCGGAGCACAGTACGCCCAGCTGATCGCGCGGCGGGTTCGCGAGTCGAGCGTGTTCTCGGAAGTGGTTCCGCACACCGCGACGGTGGAGGAGATCGCCGATAAGCAGCCGCTCGCGGTGATCCTCTCCGGCGGCCCGGCCAGCGTGTACGCCGAGGGCGCGCCGCGGCTGGATCCGCGGTTGTTCGAGCTGGGGCTGCCGGTCTTCGGCATCTGCTACGGCTTCCAGGCGATGGCACAGGCGCTGGGCGGCACGGTCGCGCACACCGGCACCCGCGAGTACGGGCGCACCGAACTCAACATCGATGGCGGTTTGCTGCACGGCGGCCTGCCCACCATTCAGCCGGTGTGGATGAGCCACGGCGACGCGGTCACCGACGCACCGGAGGGCTTCGAGGTTACCGGCACCACTGCGGGCGCTCCGGTCGCCGCGTTCGAGGACCGCGCGCGCCGCTTGGCCGGTGTGCAGTACCACCCGGAGGTGCTGCACTCGCCGCACGGCCAGCAGGTGCTGAGCCGGTTCCTGCACGAGCTCGCCGGGATCCCCTCCACCTGGACTCCGGCGAACATCGCCGACTCGCTGGTCACCTCGGTGCGCGAGCAGATCGGTGACGGGCACGCGATCTGCGGGTTGTCCGGCGGGGTGGACAGCGCCGTCGCCGCCGCCTTGGTGCAGCGCGCCATCGGTGATCGGCTCACCTGCGTGTTCGTCGACCACGGTCTGCTGCGGGCGGGTGAGCGCGAGCAGGTGCAGCAGGATTTCGTGGCCGCGACCGGCGCCAAGCTGGTGACCGTCGACGCGGTGGACAAGTTCCTCGGCGAGTTGAAGGGCGTGACCGATCCCGAGGAGAAGCGCAAGACCATCGGGCGGGAGTTCATCCGGTCCTTCGAGGACGCGGTGGGCGAGGTGGTGCTCGAGCACGGCGCGGCCGACGGCGCGACGCCGAAGGTCGAGTTCCTGGTCCAGGGCACGCTGTACCCGGACGTCGTGGAGTCCGGCGGCGGCAGCGGCACCGCGAACATCAAGAGCCATCACAATGTCGGCGGCCTGCCCGACGACCTGGAGTTCGAACTCGTCGAACCGCTGCGGTTGCTGTTCAAGGACGAGGTGCGCGCGGTCGGCCGCGAGCTCGGGCTGCCCGAGGAAATCGTTGCCCGGCAACCCTTCCCCGGGCCCGGCCTCGCCATCCGGATCGTCGGTGAGGTCACCGCGGATCGGCTGGAGACGCTGCGTCAAGCCGATGCCATCGCCCGCGAGGAATTGACCGCGGCCGGTCTGGACGGACAGATCTGGCAGTGCCCGGTCGTGCTGCTCGCGGAGGTCCGCAGCGTCGGTGTCCAGGGTGACGGCCGCACTTACGGTCACCCGATCGTGCTGCGCCCGGTCTCCAGTGAGGACGCGATGACCGCCGACTGGACCCGACTGCCCTATGAGGTGCTCGAACGCATCTCCACCCGGATCACCAACGAAGTGCCGGACATCAACCGCGTGGCCTTGGACGTGACCAGCAAGCCGCCGGGCACCATCGAGTGGGAATGATCTCGCGGCCACCCGGCGGGCGGTAGCCGCTCGCCGTCATCGAGTCCTCGGACGAGGTGAGCGCGGGCGATGGAAGGCGCTGTGCAGAATCAGGTGGCCGAGCAGCGCTCCGCCGGCGCCGCCGGGGCGGGGATCCGGCGGCGCGCTCCGAGCGGTGGGACCCGCCGGATCGGTGGGTTCGTCGGTGTTCATTCGATTCTCCTGTCGTACGACGACGAGGGGGAGTGCGGCTCCGGCTGCCGGGATGAACGGGACACGGCCCGTCCGGATGGACGGGCCGTGCGGTCATTTGCGGGGAGAGATCACCAGCAGGATGCCGACGACGATCGCGGCGGTCACGACGATCCAACCGATCGGGATCATGCTGGCCGCGGGCCAGGACGCCGGACCGACGAAGGCCCACACGCTGATCGCGAGGGACAGCAAACCCGCGATGAGCAGTGAGACGGCAGGGCCGCGGCGCGAATCGGTCGTCTCTTTCGGCTCGGACTCAGCCACGTTGCACCTCCACGTTTCCGGCGCGGACGTCGACATTCAGCTCGAGCACCGGGGCGCCGAGCGTGTTCGGACCGCTGATGCCGTCGGTGCACAGGGCCTCGGCCATCGTCGCCGTGCAGTGGGTGCGGACGGTCATGTCCGCGGGTAGCAGGACGCGTGCTTCG
Organism: Nocardia sp. NPDC057455; assembly: GCF_042802775.1. Lineage (NCBI taxonomy): Bacteria > Bacillati > Actinomycetota > Actinomycetes > Mycobacteriales > Nocardiaceae > Nocardia > Nocardia sp. NPDC057455. The sequence goes on from NZ_JBHVDM010000076.1 coordinate 3,319, forward strand.
CCCATCCGTACATCGACATCGACGGTGCGATTCTCGGTCAGTTTCACCGACCGCAGATCCAGCGTGCCCGAGCCCATGGTCACCTGGTAGTTCGATGACAGTTCGGCCACGGAAGCGGGCGCCCAGGTGTGGTTGCCCATCGCGGCCTGGTCGAACTCGACCGGACCGACGGCGGAGGCGAGCAGCACGAACCCGGCGAGCGGCGCGGTGAGCACGAGCAACCCGTAACCGCGTCGCAGGAACGCGCCGAGCACCAAGCCCAGACCGATCACGGCCAGCGCCGCCGCGGCGATCCGGCCGGGCGTCATCCATTCCGCGCCCGAGGCCGCCGCCGCGCCCGCGCCCGCCGCCGCCAGGATGGCCAGGCCGATCACCACCGGTGTCAGACGCGAGCGCGGACGTTTCGGCGGCGGAGTGATTTCGGTGCGGGCCGGGGCGGGTTCCGGAAGGTCCCAGGCGAGTGGTGCGACGCCGAGCGGGTCCCAGGACGGTGGCGTCGGGCCGCCGATGATCGCGGGGTGAGCGGTCAGGGGACGACGCGGGTCCGGAGCGTGCTCGGGTACGCGGGTGATCGGTGCGACCGGACTCCCGGGCAGGGACGTTCGCTCGGTGGATTCGGCCGGTTCGGCATCATCCGAGGCGCCCGGCACGGGGCCTGCGTCGGTGCTGCCGGAAGGGTTCGGTCCTGTTCGGCGGACATCGCCCGGGTCGGCGGAGGGTGTATGACCTGAAAGGCCGAGGACGGCCGGATCCGATTCGGCGCGGTCACCGGTCGAGGAGGCCGGGCCGTTGACGGCCGCGTCCGATTCGGTGTACTCGCCGGTGGACGAACCCGGTCCGGCATCGGTCGCCCGCCCTGCGGAGGGCGCCGCCGACTTGTCCAGCACCACGGTCGCCGGTTCGGCGTCTCGCTCGTCGGCGGGCTTGTGCAGCGGGACCGTTGCCGCATCGCCATTCGCGGCGGGCATGGGAGTTTCGGGGACATACGCATCCGGCAGCTTGGTGTACGGCGTGTACCCGGAGGTCGGCGGCACGTACAGGTCACCGACGGTCCGGGGCGCTCCCTGTGGGAAGACCGCGCCGGGGTAACCGGTGGCGGTGATCCCGCCGTCCGGGGCGAATCCACCGAACGCCTCGGTGGTCCCGGGTGGCGGGTTGGGGGTGCGCAGGTGCAGCATCCACCAGCCCGCCAGCATCAGCGCGAGGCTGATCAGGCCGGATCCGCCGAGGCCGACACCGACCGGACCCATGGTGCTGACCGCGATGGCCAGCGCCACGATCAGCACGATGGTCTTGGTCTGCGACTGCGAGCTGTGGCCCTTGCCGACCAGCGACTCGGCCGCGGACGCCTGGTCGCCCGCGGCGCTCAGCAGCAGCCAGGCCAGTAGGTAGAGCACGATGCCCGCGCCGCCGAAGATCGTCGAGACGACGAACGCGACGCGAACCAGCACCGGGTCGATCTCGTAGCGCCGTGCGAACCCCGCAGCGACGCCCGCGATCGGCCCCTGTCGTGGCAATCGGACCGGCCGGGTCTCCCAGATCTGCTGGACCTGGTCGCCGAAGCTCGTTTTCGTCATGTTTTCCATGGTGTGCCGACCCGCGGAATCGGCGCATCGGGGGGAACCCTGAAAAACATCCTGAACACTTGGACCGATCCGCTGATGTAGCAATTGTTCAGCTATGCCCGAGTTCCTGCGATTCGACCGCTTCTGCCCTGGTCGGCGTGGGTGTCAGTGCACAGGATCAGGGTGATTCCGGATGGCTGGCAGCTGCGTTGTCGGGCAGTATCGAAGGCATGTACCCGTCTGTTCCCGCGTTCGACACTCGGGGGTTCGACGCTGCGCGCGGGCCGAGCCCCGCGCCCGCGCCGGTCCCCGGGCCGCCGCAGGAGCGGATGGTCCGCCGGTCGGGCGGCCGGGTCGTGGGCGGCGTCGCGGGCGGTCTGGCCGACCATCTGGGCGTCGACGTGTTCAAGGCGCGGATGGCGTTCGTGCTGCTTTCCGCGCTGGCCGGAGCGGGCATCGCCGCCTACGGGCTGCTGTGGATCTTCACGCCCGGAGGGTCGGACCAGGCGAAACCTTCCGGTGCGGAGCGGCGGCAGGCGATCGGGCTCGCCATGCTCGGGCTCGGGCTCGCGGTCGCGGTGTCCTGGGTGTTCAGCGGGACGGCGGCGAAGGTGATCGCGCCGATCATCGTGGTCGCGGTCGGTGCGGCGCTGGTGTGGCGGGAGTACGACGTCGACGGCCCGCGTTCGCTGCTCGGGCTGCCCGCGCGGCCTTCGGTGATCACCTGGTCGCGGATCGTCGCCGGTGTGACGCTGATCGTGGCAGGGCTCGGTGTGGTGGTGCTGGCGCGGATCGATCTGAGCTCGCTCGGTTCGGCGCTGCTCGCGGTGGCGGTCACGCTGGTGGGCGCGGGACTGCTGACGGTTCCGCTGTGGCTGCGCATGATGCGCGCGCTGAACGCCGAGCGCGCCGCCCGCATCCGCAACGAGGAACGCGAGGAGATCGCCTCACACCTGCACGATTCCGTGCTCCAGACGCTCGCGCTCATCCAGCGCCAGGCCGACGACCCGCAGGAGGTGCTGCGGCTGGCCCGCAGCCAGGAGCGGGAACTACGGAAATGGCTGTTCGAGGATTCCGCGCCCGCGCAGTCGAGCTTGGCCGCGGCCCTGCGGACCATCGCGGGCGAGGTGGAGGACCAGCACGGCGTGAAGGTGGCGCCGGTGACCGTCGGCGACGTGTCGATGGACATCGACGGCTCCGGATCCGGACTGCCGAAGGAGCACTTCACCGCCCTGCTCGGCGCGGGCAGGGAAGCGCTGGTCAATGCCGCCAAGCACGCGGGCGTCCCGGAGATCGACCTGTTCGCCGAGGTCGAGCCGCATCAGGTGAGCGTCTTCGTTCGTGACCGCGGCTCCGGCTTCGACTTCGCGTCCGTGCCGGAGGACCGTCGCGGCCTGGCCAAATCCATTCGCGGCCGGATCGAGCGCCGCGGCGGGCAGGTGGACATCCGGTCGACGCCGGGACGCGGCACCGAGGTCCGGATCATCATGCCGCGCACCGATTCCGGCTGCCCCGCCCATGACGAAGAGCCCGCTCCCGCCGCGGGTGCCGTCCGCTAATCGTTCGTTTCGCGCGGACCCGCTCGGTCCGCGCAGCTGCCGTGGCATGCGCGAGGAGCGCGTGGGGGATGAGTGTGGTACCGGTTGGGGGTCAAAGGTCGGTTAGGAGAAGTAGGTGGCCGTGCGGGTCTTTCTCGTCGATGATCACGCCGTTTTTCGCTCGGGTGTGCGTGCTGAGTTGAGCCGGGAGGCGGACATGGAGGTGGTCGGGGAGGCCGGCGGGGTGGCGGAGGCGGTGGCGGGGATCAACGCCGAGCGCCCGGATGTCGTGCTGCTCGACGTGCACATGCCCGACGGCGGCGGGGTGGCGGTGCTGGCCGGCATCGAGCCGGGGCCGGTGTGCCTGGCGCTGAGCGTGTCCGATGCGGCCGAGGACGTCATCGCGGTGATCCGGGCCGGTGCCAGAGGGTATGTGACCAAGACGATTTCGGGATCCGAGCTGGCCGATGGGATCCGCCGGGTGGCGGGCGGCGATGCGGTCTTCAGCCCGCGCCTGGCCGGCTTCGTGCTGGACTCGTTCACCGGGAGGTCTCCGGTACCCGAGCCGCCCCTCGACCCCGAACTGGACTCCCTGACCCCGCGTGAGCTGGAGGTCCTGCGCTTGCTCGCCCGCGGCTACACCTACCGTGAGATCGCCGAATCCCTCTTCATCTCCGTCAAGACCGTGGAAACGCACGCCTCCAACGTGCTGCGCAAAACCCAGCAGTCCAACCGCAATGCCCTGACCCGCTGGGCCCACCGCCGCCGCATCGACTGACGGCCGCGCGCCTGCCGGTGCGGTGCGCGGACGTCAGAGGACGGCGACGATGATCCCGATGATGATGATCAGGCCGATCAGGAGTCCTACGGCGATGGCAAGAGGGGCATTGCTCGGCTGGGGATTCCTGGCGCGCTGCGGGGGAGCGGTCGCGGTCGCGCCCGCGTGGTTGCGGTGCGGGCGGGGCAGCGGCGTGGAGTGCGGGCTGCGGATCCCGGACGCCGAATTGCGCGCGGCCCAGGAGGGGATGGTTCCGTCTTCGGTGCGGACGGGCGCGCCGAGAATATGCGGTCCGGTGCCGGGACCGAAAGCGGCGGTGAGGATTTCGTCCCGCGCCTCGGCCATGGTCGGACGGCGCTGCGGCGCGGGCTCCATCATGTGCAGCAGCGCCTGAGTGAGCACGCCGCTGCGGGTCGGCGGGATGATCTGCGCCATGGCGGCACGGTGCACGATGACGTCGCTGTCCTCGTCGAAGCCGAACGGCGGCTGCCCCTCGATCGCGGTGTACAACGTGGCGCCCAGCGAGAACACGTCGCTGGCCTTCGTCGGCTGTGCTCCACGCGCCACCTCGGGGGGCAGGTAGGAAGGGGTGCCGGTGATCACGCCATCCGGTTCGTCGGACAGATCGCCCGCACCCCGGGAGATGCCGAAGTCGCTGAGTTTCGCCATACCCACGCCGGGTCCGCGGTCGGCGACGAGGATGTTGCCCGGCTTGATGTCCCGGTGCACGATGCCGACCGCGTGCGCGGCGGCGAGCGCGTCGGCGACCTGGGCGCCGATCTGCGCGACCTCGATCGGCGGCAGCGTGTCGACCAGTGCGAGCGCTTTCGCGACGCTGCGCGAGGGTAGGTGCTCCATCACCAGCCAGGGCTCGCCGGCCTCGAGCACCACGTCGTACACGGCGATCGCGTGGTCGTGCGAGAGTTTCGCGGCGACCCGGCCCTCGTGCAGGATCTGGTTGCGGACCGCTTCGGCTTCTTCCTCGTCCAGCCCGGCCGTGGTGAGAACCTGCTTGATCGCGACGTCCCGGTCGAGCAGGCGGTCGTGCGCCAGCCAGACCGCGCCCATGCCGCCGCCGCCCAGCTTCGACTGGAGGCGATAGCGGCCTGCGACGAGATATTGGGGGCCGACAGTGGGACGAGCGCGTTCGGTCACGGGTGCAGGGTAGCGGAAAATGAGGCTAGCTGGCCTGATTCGTGTTCAGGCATAGGCGAGACACGGGGCACGGCCATGTGGCGCGCCCGCTCGCTGACGCTCGGTTGGGATGCGTGCCACACACCATACCGATGAATGGGTGCCGGGCGTTGTAGCCAGGCGCCCGCCGGGTTCGTCCTTCGCATCAGAATCACGTCACTCGGCCGTGGTTGCCGGAGGGCTCCGTGGATTCACGGCGTACGGCAGCGGTTGCGTGGGCGGTTTGCTGATCCAAGGCACCTTCACCTCGGAGGCGGCGACGCGACCACTGCGGGTTGCTCGCGGACCGGGCGCGAAAGTGCACGCCCGGCTGTCCGGAATCCGCTCGACGCACCGTTCGGCGCGACACGAAGCCGCGAACTCTTGACGAAACCCGGGGGTCGGTTTCTACTGGGTCGGTATCGAACGTATATTCGATATCAATCGATAGCTGGATCGGTGCTGTACTCGAAATGCGAGGGCCGCTCCGCATGCTTCGCCTCGGGTCCATCGTGGGAAGTGGGTGGTTGAGATGGGTTCGGATGCGATATCGCAGGGAGGGGTGAATCGGGGCGCGCTGCCGCGCGGTGGTGGGCGGGAGGATGCTCCTTCGCTAGCTGAGCTGCGCAGACGCATGGCCGCAGTACCGGGGCGCGGCGAATCGGCGGCGCAGCGGGTCCCGCTCGGCGTCGAATCGCGCCGCGCGGCGTTGCCGGTGCCCGCGGCGCTCGCGCCGCTGTTGCCCGATGGTGGCCTGGTAAAGGGTTCCGTCGTGGCGTACACGGGGGCGAGTTCACTGCTCGCCGGTCTGCTCGCCGCGGTGACCGAGGGTGGTGGGCATGCGGCGGTGGTCGGCATGCCCCGGCTCGGTCTGCTCGCCGCGGTGGAGATGGGCGCGCAGCTGCGGCGGCTCGCGGTGATCGCCGATCCCGGCCCCGATCCGGTGGAGGTGGCCGCGGTGCTGCTCGACGGGCTGGATCTGGTCGTGCTCGGGCTCGGCGGCGGCGCCGTCGCGCCCGCTCGCAGCCGGGTGATCGCGGCCCGCGCCCGCAACAAGGGCGCCACCCTCGTGGTCGCCGACGGTCGCTGGCCCGGCGCGTCCCTCCAGCTCGATGCCCGCATCACGGGTTATGCCGGTCTCGGTCGCGGGCGCGGGCGCTTGCGTTCGCTCGGCTTGAGCGTCGAGGTGCGTGGCAAGGCGGGACCGCCACGGCGCGGACGGCTGGATCTGTGCCCGAATGCGGGGCGCGTGGAATGGGTGCTGCGCGAGAAGTCGGCCCGGACCGTCGAAGTCGCCGACACGCAGGAGGCGGTCTCGTGAGTGTGTCGGCCGGCTCCGGGGCTTCCCCGGTCGTCTCGATTCGCCCGATGGCTCCGGTTCGCCGCTGTCGGGTCCGGTCGCTGCCGATCCGGTCCGGCACACCGACCGAGCGATTCGGCACCGGTGGCACCGACTGTCTCGGGCGCGGTTGGCGCGATCCGTTGATGGGGACGGGCGGCAGTGAGCACCCGAGGGAGAATCCGGGCCGCCGGATCCGGTGTCGTGTCCGCCATCTGGAGCGCAACTCGCGCGATGCCGCGAATGACTCCACCGGGATCGTGCGCCTTCGAGGACCCGTGGGGGACGAAGGTCGTGTGGCGCCGTGATCCGGCCCGGGTCGAAACGGGTGCTCGCCCTGTGGTGCCCGGACTGGCCCGCGGTCGCCGCGGCGGCGTCGGCGGGACTGCCCGCGACGCGGCCGGTGGCGGTGCTGTTCGCCAATCGGGTGGTGGCCTGTTCGGCGATCGCCCGAGCCGAGGGAGTGCGCCGCGGCCTGAAGCGTCGAGAGGCGCAGGCCAGGTGCCCCGATCTGGTTCTCGCGCAACAAGATCAGGACCGGGACGCGCGGCTGTTCGAACCGCTGGTCGCGGCGGTGGCCGCGACGGTGCCCGGGGTGGAGGTGCTGCGCCCCGGGCTGCTCGTGCTCGCCGCGCGCGGTGCGGCGCGGTTCTTCGGCTCCGAGGAGGCGGCGGCCGAGCGCCTGGTCGACGCGGTGGCCGCGGCCGGGGCGGAAGCGCAGATCGGGATCGCCGACGAGCTGTCCACGGCGGTGATCGCCGCCCGGCGCGCCGCGATCGTGCCCGCGGGGGCGGGAGCGCGGTTTCTCGCACCGCTGCCGGTCGGGGAACTCGCGGTCGAACCGAGCCTGGCCGCCCCGGAACGCGCCGATCTGGTCGATCTGCTGCACCGCTTGGGTCTACGCCGGATCGGTGATTTCGCCGCACTCTCCGCCGCGGAGGTCGCCTCCCGGTTCGGGACCGACGCCGTGCTCGCGCATCGCTGCGCCAGGGCGCAGTCGGAGCGTCCACCGTCCGCCCGGCAGCCGCCGCCGGATCTGGTGGTGGAGTACCGCTGTGATCCGCCGATCGAGCGCGTCGACGCGGCCGCCTTCGCCGGTCGCCTGCTCGCCACCCGGCTGCACAGCGCGCTCGCGGATGCCGGGCTGGCCTGCACCAGGCTCTCGGTGCACGCGGAAACCGCGGCGGGGGAGAATCTTTCGCGGATCTGGCGCTGCGCCGAGCCGCTCACCCCGGAGGATACGGCGGATCGGGTGCGCTGGCAGCTGGACGGCTGGCTCACCCGGCGCGACGGCGCGCGGCCGACCGCGCCGATCACCGTGCTGCGGCTGGAACCTGTCGAGGTGGTCACGGCGGGCGCGCTGCAGCTCGGGTTGTGGGGCGGGGCCGGGGAAGAGGACGAGCGGGCCCGTCGCGCGCTCATCCGGGTGCAAGGGTTGCTCGGCGGGGAAGCGGTGCGGGTCGGCGTGCTGAGCGGCGGACGCGGACCCGCCGAACGAATCACCATGGTCACGCTGGGTGACGAACTCGTCCCCGCGGCCGACCCCGCGCAGCCCTGGCCGGGCCGGTTGCCCGAGCCCGCCCCCGCCGTGCTCCTGCTGAACCGTCCGCTGGTGCGGCTGGAAGCCGCCGACGGCGCGCCCGTCAAGATCACCGACCGCGCCATGTTCGACGCCGACCCCGCACTGCTGCGCTGGGGGAGCAAACAGTGGCGACTGACCGGCTGGGCGGGCCCGTGGCCGGTGGACGAACGCTGGTGGGCACCCGATTCGGACGACGCGGAACTCACCGCCCGCGCACAAGTCCAACTCGACGACTCTCCCGCCCCGAGCCGGGTGCTGTTGTTGGTCTATCACGCCGAAACCTGGCGCGCGGAGGGACTTTACGACTGAGCCCACGGCAAAGCTCCGACGCCGACTGCTCCGGCGCATCGAATCGCAGTGGCTGCGGCCGGGCGGTACGGCCCTCATCGATGTCTTCAATCCGTTCGTCTGGGCCGGATGCGACGGTGACGGCGGGTTTGGTCCTGGACGGAATCGGCGTAGGAGACCAGGCGCTGCCGCCGTCACCACACCCGGGTCCGGCGACTCGGCTGCACGAGTGCCTCGCGACCCTTCACCGGGCCGCCGACGCGCACCGATAGGTGGTTCGTGGTCGGCGGCGGACTCAGTCCGGGCGCGACCACACCGTCGCCAAGGTGAACGGATGTCCGCGCAGGGCGGCCCATTTCGGCTTGCGGGTCAGGAAGGCGTCGTCGACCAGCGCCTCGGCCATCTCGGTGAGGACCCATCCGGCGGCCAGGCCGGCCGACAGCTGCTCGCTGATCAAGTGCAAATGGGTACTGATCGCCACCGGTTCGCCGGAGGAGTCGGTGTAGTGCGTCGGCATTCCCGACACCATGATGAACTGCGGGTGGTAGCTCACCAGTACGCACCGAGCGCCCGGTGCGGCCAGGCGCCACGCCTCCGCGTAGAACGGCGCCAGTTCCGGTAGGTGCTCGTCGATCAGTGACGCGATCACCAGGTCGTAGGCGCCTTCCCGCAGGCCCGTGTCCCGTACATCCGCTCGGGTCAGCGTGGTGTGGACGCCGCGTTCGGCGGCCAACGCCAGCATCCCCTGGCTCGCGTCGACCCCGTCGATGTGCGTTATCCCACGGTCGCGCAGCCAAGTTCCGGTGCGCCCGGTGCCGCAGCCGAGATCGGCCGCGCGCCGCACTCCGCCGAGGTCTAGGTGCAATCGCCCGAGCAGAGCGAGATCCATCTCGTCCAGGACCGTCTGTTCGTAGGTGGGCGCCCACCCGTCGTATCCCGTGGCGACGTCGACGGTTCGGTAGTCGCGGCGATCGAAATCGGCGAAGGAGGGCATCCGGTGAGTATTGTTTCCGGCCTCGCTCTCGCGCCAGGCATTTATCGCGCGGGTCGAAACAATTCCGTACACAGGAAATCGTGGGCCAGGCGGACGCCTGGGCTACGCGCACCGCACCTTCACCGGGAGGTGATCCGCGCTACATGACGGGGAGTGTGCGCATGATTGCCGGTACCCTCGTTGGTCGTGGATCTGACGCTGGGCCAGGTGACATTCGGAAACGTGCGAATCGCCTATCGGGATTCGGGGGTGGGCGCGGTCAGCGACGTCCCTGTGCTGCTGGTGCACGGCATGGGCGGCGACGGGCACACGTGGGACCGATTCGCGCGTGTCCTGATGCAATCCGGACGTCGTGTGATCATCCCCGATCTCCGCGGCCACGGCCGTAGCTCACATACCGATTCCTATCTCTTCGACGAATTCGGCGAAGATCTGCTGCGTCTCTGCGATCATCTGGAGCTGCCCGCGGTGGATTTGGTGGGGCATTCGCTCGGCGGTTACGCGGTGTCGCGCGTGGCGCAGGAGCGGCCGGAGCTGGCGCGCAGGCTGGTCATGGAGGAGTGCCCGCTTCCGCTGCAGTCCGGCGCCGAGGACGTGCGCCTGACCCGCCGGTTTCCCACCGTCCCCGAACTGTGGTACGCCACGTCCAGCCTGGTCCGGCATCCGGGCGCGGTGCTCGCCTTCGACCGTTCCATGACGAAGACGGCGCTGGAGCAGTTCCGCAAGCCGAACCCGGAGTGGTGGGACCGGCTCTCCGACATCACGGCGCCAACCCTGGTGTTGTGCGGCGGACCGGGCGGCATGGTGGATCCGGAGAAGCTCACCGTCCTGCGAGCAGGCCTCGCCAACTGCACCGTGTCCACATTCACCTGCGGCCACAGCATCCATCGCGACCGTTACCGGGAGTTCGCCGCGACCGTCCGGCCGTTCCTGGCCGGCTGAGTTCACCAATGCGTACCGGGCACCCACCGAGCGGCCCGGCGCAAGGCCGTGCCCGTGACGCGCCGCGCGGCCGACCGGGACCGCCGCGGGGATAGCGGATCAACGGGTTCGGCCGGCTCGTCGTCCGGCTCGGGCTGCTCGCCCTTGGCCGCGGGGGAGTCGGGCAGGGCACGGTAGTAGCGGTGCAGGACGCGGTCGCGAATCTTCGGAGTGAGTAGCGCGCCGTATTCGGCGATGGTGCCCAGCGGCACGTCGATGCGCTTGGGTCGTTCGGTCAGCGCGCGCACGATGGTCGCGGCCGCCCACTCGGGAGACTCGGCGGGGCCTTGGTCACCGCTCGGGGTGATCATCGGCGTGCGCACCAGCGGCATGTGGATGGTGGTGAACGTGACGCCGTCGGCCATGGTCTCGACGGCCGCCACCTCGGTGAACTTGTCCAACGCCGCCTTGCTGGCCAGATACGCCGAGAACCGCGGCGTAGCCACCTGGACGCCCGCGCTGCTGATGTTGACGATGTGCCCGAACTTGCGTTCCCGCATCTGCGGCAGCAGGGCCAGCGTCAGCCGCAGCGCGCCGAAGTAGTTGACGGCCATGGTGCGTTCGAAGTCGTGCAGCCGGTCGGTGGAGCGGTGGATGGCGCGGCGGATCGACCGGCCCGCGTTGTTCACCAGCATGTCCACGTGGCCGTGCTCGGCCAGGACGGTCTCGAGCACTTGGTCGACGGAGTCGGAATCGGTGACGTCGCAGGAGTATCCGTAGGCCGATCCGCCCGCCACCCTGATCTCGTCGACGACGGCGGTGAGTTCCTCGCCCCGGCGTGCGAGCAGGAACACGGTGGCGCCCTTGCCCGCGACCGCCAACGCGGCGGCCCGGCCGATTCCGGAAGACGCGCCGGTGATGAGAACGTGTCGTCCGGTGAGATCGCGGCTGCGGCGCCGCCGGGCAGGCTCGGCGGATGCGTCGGTCATCGCTGCTCCTTTGCAGGTCTGGTGGAGACGAACTTACTCCGAAGTAAGTTCACTGCCAAGTGGCCGTGGTCATAGTTGCCATCTCTCGGCCCGGTGGCGGCGGCGTGTCGCCCCGGCGCGATCGAGAACCGCACGGGCGTGCGGATTTCCGGGTGGACGAAACGCATCGAACAACTGTCGAAACGTTCGAACATATGTGCGATACTCTGCGCATGTCGGACGATCGGATGGCGGAGGTGTTTGCCGCGGTGCGGCTCGGTGGCGTCGACCCCGCGGCGGGGCGGCGGGCGTTGGAAAAGCTCTGGGACGAACTCGGTGAACACGGTGGAGCGCTGCAACGCTGCGTGGTCGCACACCATCTCGCCGACCTCCAAGAGGAGGCCGCCGAAGCGCTGCGCTGGGATCAGCGCGCGCTGGCCGCGGTGTTCGGCCCCGGCGTGCCGTTGGACGAAGGCCTGCGCGGCTTCTTGCCGTCGCTCTATCTGAACCTGGCCGACAGTCATCGCCGGGTCGGCGAGTTCGAAGTGGCCAGGATGCAATTGGCCATCGCGCGCGGGCATCTCGACGTCCTGGCCTCCGATGCCTACGGCGCACTCATCCGGGGTCGCCTCAGCGGAGTCGAAGCCGCCCTGGCCGCGGGTTCCATCGAGCGCCTCTCGGTGGCCTGACCAGCCTGTACATCGCTTTGCTTCGAATGTATGTTCGAGACGAGGAGGTGATCGATGGGCTGGGGTAACGGTCCGCCCAGCTGGGCGGAGATGGAGCGGGTGCTGTCCGGCCGGAGCGGGCGGGCGAATCCTGATGCGATGCATCCGGGCGACGGCGGCGACAGCCCGGCGTGGTCGCGCAAGCGCGGCGAGTACCGGCCCGAACCGGTGCTACGCACCGCGGAACCACCGGTCCCGTACGCGGAGTTGCACGCGCATTCGGCCTACAGCTTCCTGGACGGCGCCAGCCATCCGGAGGAGTTGGTGGAGGAGGCGGTGCGGCTCGGCTTGACGGCGATCGCGCTCACCGATCACGACGGCTTCTACGGCACCGTCCGCTTCGCCGAGGCGGCCAAGGAATGGGGGATGCCCACCGTTTTCGGAGCCGAACTCTCGCTCGGTACGGCAGCCGAACCCCACGTTCCCGGCACCGCGCGTGGGCACGCCGCCGCACCCGACTCGGCGCCGCGCACCGGCGCGCCGGACCCGGCCGGGCCGCACCTGCTGGTGCTTGCCCGCGGCCAAGAGGGTTACCGCAGGCTTTCTCGTGAGATCGCCGCCGCGCACATGGCCGCCGGCGAGAAAGGCATCCTGCGCTACGACCTCGACACGCTCACCGCGGCGGCCGAGGGGCACTGGCACATCCTGACCGGGTGCCGGAAGGGGCACCTGCGCCAGGCGCTCGAGCTCGACTTGCGCACCGGCGGCACCCGGCTCGAGCGTGCGGAAGCGGCGCTGCGTGACCTGGCCGACCGCTTCGGCGCCGACCGGGTGAGCGTGGAACTCACGCATCACGGCGTCCCGGAGGACGACGAGCGCAACGCGCACCTCATCGCCTTGGCCGATCGTCTCGGCCTGCCCGTGCTCGCCACCACCGGAGCGCATTTCGCCGCGCCGAACCAGCGTCGCCGAGCCATGGCGCTCGCGGCGATTCGGGCCAGGCAGAGCCTGGACGAGATAGCGGGCTGGCTGGCCCCGGCGGGCGGTGCGCACCTGCGATCCGGGGCGGAGATGGCGCGCTTGTTCGCCGACTGCCCGCAGGCGGTGGCGAACGCGGCGGCCCTGGCCCGCGAATGCGCCTTCGACCTGAAGCTGATCGCCCCGCACCTGCCGCCCTTCGACGTGCCCGCCGGACACGACGAGCAGTCCTGGCTGCGCGAACTCACCATGGCGGGCGCCGCGGCGCGCTACGGGACTCCCGAAGAGAGCCCGGAGGCATACCGGCAGATCGAGCATGAGCTGGCGGTGATCGGCAAGCTGGAATTCCCCGGCTACTTCCTGGTGGTGCACGACATCGTCAGCTTCTGCAAGAACAACGACATCCTCTGCCAGGGTCGCGGCTCGGCGGCCAACTCCGCGGTCTGCTACGCGATCGGCATCACCAATGTCGACCCGGTGCGCAACCAGTTGCTGTTCGAGCGCTTTCTCTCCCCGGAGCGCGACGGTCCGCCGGACATCGATGTCGACATCGAATCCGACCGTCGCGAAGAGGCGATCCAGCACGTCTACCGCAAGTACGGCCGCGAGTATGCCGCGCAGGTGGCCAACGTGATCACCTATCGCGGCAAGTCCGCGGTGCGCGATGCCGCACGGGCGCTGGGCTTCTCGCCCGGTCAGCAGGACGCGTGGAGCAAGCAGGTGAGCCGCTGGACCGGCGTCGGCGCCGAGACGAACACCGACATTCCCGCCGAGGTGCTGGAGCTGGCCGCCGATATCGAGGGTTTGCCGCGGCATCTCGGCATCCACTCCGGCGGCATGGTGATCTGCGACCGGCCGATCGCCGATGTCTGCCCGGTGGAATGGGCGCGCATGCCCGGCCGCAGCGTCTTGCAGTGGGACAAGGACGATTGCGCGGGCATCGATCTGGTGAAGTTCGACATGCTCGGCCTCGGCATGCTCTCCGCGCTGCACTACATGATCGACCTGGTGCGCGAGCACAAAGGCGAGACCGTCGAGCTGCACTCGCTCGACCTGGCCGAACCCGAGGTCTACGAGATGCTCTCGCGCGCGGACTCGATTGGCGTCTTCCAGGTCGAATCGCGTGCGCAGATGGCCACCCTGCCCCGGCTGCGGCCGCGCAGGTTCTACGACCTGGTGGTGGAGGTGGCGCTGATCCGTCCCGGCCCGATCCAGGGCGGTTCGGTGCATCCCTACATCCGCAGGCGCAACGGTGTGGAGGATGTCGTCTACGACCATCCGGCGCTGAAGAACGCGCTGGAACGCACGCTCGGCGTGCCGCTGTTCCAGGAGCAGCTCATGCAGATGGCCGTCGACGTCGCCGGATTCACCGCTGTCGAGGCCGACCAACTGCGCCGCGCCATGGGCTCCAAACGGTCCCCGGAGCGTATGAAGCGCCTCGAGGCGAGGCTCTACCAGGGCATGCGGGAGCGTCACGGCATCACCGGCGAAGTCGCCGACCGCATCTACGAGAAGCTCTACGCCTTCGCGAATTTCGGCTTCCCGGAGAGTCATTCGCAGAGCTTCGCCGCGATCGTGTACTACTCCGCCTGGTTCAAACTGCATCATCCCGCCGCCTTCTGCGCGGGTTTGCTGCGCGCCCAGCCGATGGGGTTCTACTCGCCGCAGTCGCTGGTCGCCGACGCGCGCAGGCACGCGGTCGTGGTGCACGGTCCCGACGTCAACGCCAGCCGGGCCGAGCCCACCCTCGAGGCGGAGGGCACCGAGGTGCGCCTCGGTCTCGCCGCGATCCGCCAGATCGGTGACGACCTCGCCGAACGCATCGTCACCGCCAGGGGCGAGCGGCCCTACACGTCCTTCCTCGACCTGACCGGGCGGGTGGAACTCACTGTCGCCCAGGCGGAATCACTCGCCACGGCGGGCGCGCTCGGCAGCCTCGGCAGCACCCGACGCGAAGCGCTCTGGGCGGCGGGCGCCGCCGCGGGCGAGCGCCCGGACCGGTTGCCCGGTACCGGCGCGGCCACCACCGCGCCCGTGCTGCCCGGGATGAGCGATCTGGAGCTGGCCGCCGCCGACGTGTGGGCCACGGGCGTCTCGCCGGGCAGCTATCCGACGGAATTCCTGCGCAGGCACCTCGACACTCTCGGCGTGATACCGGCCTCCGGTCTGCTCGCCGTGCCCGACGGCTCGCGTGTGCTGGTGGGCGGCGCGGTGACGCACCGGCAGCGTCCGGCCACCGCCGAGGGGGTCACCTTCCTCAATCTGGAAGACGAAACCGGCATGGTGAACATCGTCTGCTCGCTGGGGCTGTGGCGGCGTTACCGGCGTCTCGCCCAAGGCGCTGCCGCTCTGCTCATCCGCGGCCGGGTGCAGAATGCCGAGGGCGTGGTCAGCGTGGTCGCCGAACATCTGCAGCGCATGGATCTGCGGGTGGCGTCCAAGTCGCGCGACTTCCGTTGAGCCGGTTGCTTTAAAGAAGTATTAGAAGCGTTCTAGAGAACGGTTATGCGGGGCTGTCGGCGCAGCGCAGAAGACTACTGTCCCAGGCATGAGGAAGCTTGCTGTGCTGTGTGTCGGCGTGCTGGGGTTGATTCTGCTCGCCGGCTGCGGCGCCGATAACGCGAAGCCCGCCCGGGACCGGACGTCGACGGTGATGACCGGGCCCGCCGCCCCCGCGCTCGTGCCGCCGGGGGTGCACGAACTGGCGCCGCCGAAGCGGGACAACAACTCCGGCGGAGAACCGGTGCCGACGCGCAAGGAGGTGGTCACCGGCAGCGTCGAGATCACCGCCGGCGCGCCGGTCGCCGCGGCGGGCACGATCATCGATCAGGTGCGCGCCGCGGGCGGCCGGGTCGACAGCCGCACCGAGCAGCCCGGCACCGACGACACCGAGCCCAGCGCCACGCTCGTGGTCCGGCTGCCCGCGGACAAGACCGACGCGTTCATCGCGGGCCTCGGCGGGGTCGGGCAGGTCACCCGGGTCACCACCAACCGCGACGACGTCACCATGCAGTGGGAGGACCTGGACGCGCGGATCAAGGCGCTGCAAGCCTCGGTCGAGCGGCTGCGCGCGCTCATCGCGGGCGCCACGAACACCTCCGACCTGCTCGCCGCCGAGCAGGCGCTGTCCAGCCGCCAAGGCGAACTGGACAGCCTCACCGCGCAGAAACGCAGGCTCGACGACCAGGTCGCCCTGTCCACGCTGACCATCGATATCACCACCGATCAGAAGAAGCCCGGCGACGATCCCGACAGCTTCTGGGACGGCATCGTCTCCGGCTGGAACTCGCTGGTGGATTGGCTGCAGGACGCGGTCGTGTTCAGCGGCAAAGCGATTCCGTGGCTCGGCTTCCTCGCGGTGGCCGCCGCCGCGCTGTGGGGCGTCGTGCGCTTGGTACGGCGCCGCCGGAAGCCGGCCTCGGGTGCGGGAGAATCGGCGCCTGCTCCCGCGAAGTCCGGGAGCAGCGCCTCCGAAGGCGCGGAAACCAGCGCAGGAGGCAAGAGTGCCGACGGTGGTCAGGGCGACGATCACACCGAACAGTCGTAAGGGCCCGCTGGTGCAAACCCTCGACGACGGCAGCCTGCACCTGTACGTGCGGGCTCCCGCCGTCGAGGGCAAGGCCAACAAGGCGGCCATCGAGTTGCTCGCCGAACACTACGGAGTCCCCAAGTCCGCCGTCCGCTTGACAGCGGGCGCGACCTCCCGCTTCAAACGGTTCGACATCGACGTACCCTGACGTCGAACGCGCTGTCTCGCTTCGATTCCCGCACAGACGGTATGGACGGATCAGACGCCGCCGGGGAAGCCTAGTTGACGCCAGGCTTCGTAGACGGTCACCGCGGCCGCGTTGGAGAGATTCATGGAGCGGCGGCCGGGCACCATCGGTATGCGCAGCCGGTCGGTGACGTGCGGGTCCGCCAGCACCTCCGCGGGCAGGCCGGTGGGTTCCGTGCCGAACAGCAGCACGTCGTTCTCGCGGTAGGCCACGTCTGTGAACATGGTGGTGGCCTGCGTCGTGAACGCGAAAACCCGCTCCGGCCGCAACGCCTCCCACGCGGCCGCCAGATTCGCATGCACCGTCACCGACGCCAGATCGTGGTAATCCAACCCCGCCCGGCGCAACTTCGGCTCCGACAGATCGAACCCCAACGGCTCGATCAGATGCAGATGACACCCGGTCCCCGCGACCAACCGGATCGCGTTGCCGGTATTCGGCGGAATGCACGGCTCGTGGAACATCAGATGGAACACAACGCACCAGTCAATCAGGTGGGGGAGAGCGACCGACGATCAGTCGGGCAGCAGACGGAGCGGCACGGAGGGATGGGTTCGACCCGCGCTGAAGTTTCGGCGATCCATGACCGCGAGTTGGTTCGAAAGTACGCCGACTTCCCATGCCCACATGAGTGGCACACCATCGAGGGATCCACTCGCGATTCGCCGCAGCCATGTGCCACTCGTCGCCGGGATCACGGGCGTCGCTCGCCGCCCGAGTGACCGCGAACTGGGAGATTCCCTTTCTCGCCGGAAAGGGAGCCCTCGAGCCATCGGTTACCGCAAAGACGCGTGTGCCCCTCCGGAGAACGCGGAATCGTGGAACTCGATCTGGGCTGGTTCCGCGTTGGTGGGATTCGTCCGGATCGCTTGGCATTCTGATGGGCTCGAAAACCTCCGGCGGACCGGGGGGCGGGTAGGTCTGCAAGAATCGGGGGGTGAGCGATGCCGATACGCCTATCGCCGGGCGCCGCAGTGTGGGGGCGCAGTTTCTGCGCTCGCATCTGCCGATGGTGGTTGTGACGCTGGTCATCGTGGTGGCGGTGGTGTTCGTCGCGTCCGATCGGTGGCGGCGGGGGGCGTTCTTCTTCGGGGGTGCGACGCTGCTGGCGGCGGCGTTCCGGCTGTGTCTGCCGACCGCGCGGGTCGGGTTGCTCGCGGTGCGTAGCAAGCCTTTCGATGTGGGCGCGCTTACTGTGCTCGGCTCGAGCATCCTGTTTCTCGCGGCCACGATCAACACACTCGGCGTCGGCTGACCGCTCGGAATGGGCGACCCGGCCGGGTCGCCCTCGAGATCAGCGCACAGCGGCGTATCGCTCGGCGAAAATCGTTCGCTCGGGTGGACGGCGTCCGGGATGCGGTGGGTGTGCGTCGCTGTAACCGACCGTGACCAGGACCGCGACGGCCAGATCGGCGTGATCGCCGACACCGACGGCCTGCTTCACCAGTTCGGCGTCCCACCCGTTCATCGGGGCCGAGGCCAGGCCGAGGCCGGTGGCCGCCAGCATCGTGTAGGTGGCCGCGATCATCGCGTTCTTCACCGCGTTCTCCCGCAGCAAACCGTGCCGTTCGAGGGCGTGATACTCGGCGCGGGTGTCGAACATGGCCGTGAAGTCGGCATTCCACGCGCCGCGGCGGCCGGCGAGCTCGGCGATATCGGCGTTGCCTGCCCGCCACGCGCCGGCATCGGCGAGGAATACCAGAACTACCGGCGCTTCGAGCGGCTGGGGCTGGCCGAACGCCGCTTCGTGCAGTGCGCGGCGACCGGCTTCGCTCGTCACCACGACGACCGACCGGTCCTGCATGTTCCAGGCGCTGGGGGCCTGCATGGTCAGGTCGAGGAGTTCGTCGATCAGTTCGGGTGCTACCGGATCGGCCCGGTAATGCCGGACGGTGCGGCGGGTTCGAATGGCTTCGGCAACCGAAAGTGTCTGCGTTTCCATAATTCTTACTATCGGAGAGTGACGCATGATTAGGAAGAAGGCACTAAATAGTGCGCTACACTCCGAAAGGTGCCCACATACCTCGAAGGTTCCGGTCTCCCCGCGGACGTGTACTCCGCGAAGTGCCCTACACGGGAGGTTCTCGACCACATCGCGGGCAAGTGGACGGTACTGATCATCGATGCACTCGCGGACGGCACCATGCGCTACACCGATCTTCGCAACCGCATCGAGGGCATCTCCCAGAAGATGCTGACGCAAACGCTGCGGCAGCTGGAGGCGGACGGGTTCGTCACGCGCACAGTGCATCCCACCGTTCCGCCTCGGGTCGACTACACCCTCACCGAACTCGGCCACAGCCTGCGCACGCCGATCGCCGCGTTGCGGGACTGGATCGAAAGCAACATCAACCGGATCGAAGCGGCGCGACGAGCCGCAGCGCTGTGAGCGCGGACGGAATGGTGGCGCGAGGCAGCGCTCGGCACGTCGAGCGCCGGACGAGACAGCCGGGACGTAGCCCTCAGCGCTCGGGTCGCATACCCGCCCGTGCGAGTCGCATGGTCTCGGTCAGCAGCTTCGACACCGCCGCCGCCTCGGTGAGGAATCCGTCGTGCCCGTCGCGCGAGTGCACGACCTCCAGTCCGTCGCAACCGGGCAGCAGATCGGCGAGCTCCTGCTGGGTCCGCAGCGGGTACAGCCGGTCGGAGTCGACGCCGCCGACCACACACGGCACCGGCGTCGCCGCGAGCGCCGCCTCGACGCCGCCGCGGCCCCGGCCGACGTCGTGGCGGTTCATCGCCTCGGTCAGCAGCACATAGGTGGCGGGATCGAAACGCTTGCACAGCTTTTCGGCCTGGTGGTCCAGGTAGCTCTGCACCGCGTAGCGGCCGCCGTTCCACGGGTCCTCGTCGCCCTGGGGCTTGTTCTCGAACCGGTGATCCAGCTCGAACTCGGTGCGGTAGGTCAGGTGTGCGATCCGCCGGGCCAGGGCCATGCCCGTCAGCGGGGCGCGGCCGGTGCCGTGATAGTCGCCGCCCTGCCAGTCCGGATCGGCCTTGATCGCCGCGATCTGCGTGGTCTGCGTGCCGATCTGGTCGGCGGTGGCGCGTGCGCCGACCGCGAGCACCAGCGCCGCGGCGACCCGCTCCGGTGCGCCGACCATCCACTCCAGCACCCGCATGCCGCCCATCGACCCGCCGACCACGGCGGCGAGCCGCTCGACGCCGAGCAGGTCGAGCAGAGCGGCCTCGGCGATCACCTGATCGCGGATGGAGATCTCGGGAAACCGTGTGCCCCAAGCCTTCCCGTCCGGCGCCGGACTCGACGGCCCGGTGCTTCCCTTGCAGCCGCCGAGCACGTTCGTAGCGATCACACACCATTCGTCGGTGTCCAGCGGTGCGCCCGGCCCGACCATGCCGTCCCACCAGCCGGGCATCTGGTGCACGTCGTCGGGCTTGCCGACAACGTGCGAGTCGCCGGTCAGCGCGTGTTCGACCAGCACGACGTTGTCCAGTTCGGGGGAGAGTTCACCCCAGCGCTGCACCGCGAGGTGGACGTCCGGGATGACCGCGCCGTTCTCCAGTCGCACGTCCCCGATGGCGATGGTGCCGAGCTGCCCGTCCGCGGGCGGCAGGGCGATGCCGGAGGTCTGCGTGCTCGGTTCGGTGCGCACGGTCACGTCGCTGCCGTCACGAAGCCGGCGCATAGATCGGCCGAAATGTTCGCGATGCCGGCTACACGGCTGTACGGCGCTGCCGGGTCCAGCTCGGCCCCGGGCGCGGTGAATTCACTCATGGTTTGCTCCCAAACAGGTGTTCGCCGGTACAGCAGGGTTAGCGGCGTGTGGGTGACGAACAACAACACATGCCGGCGACCTCCTGTTACGCGCTTGCTCCCGGCTCTCGGGAGCCAGGTCATCACCCGGAGCACCCCACCGCGGATGGAGGGTTGCCGACCAGCGAGCCGGGGCTTGGCGCTAATACTCATGACCTGCCCGGCATCATAACCGGCGCGCGGTCAGCGCTCGAAATCCTCCACCGAACTCACTGGTCCGCGGCGGTCGGCGCCCCGCAGCAGGTGCGGACGAACTCGTCGAAGGCCTCGGTGAAGGCGGCGCGTCCGGCCCTTGTCGCGGTCGACAGATCCTCGTCCAGGAACGCGTCGTCCGAGCACTCCATGCCGACATGACCGATCAGTTGCCAGGTACCGACGATGAGCCGTACCGCGCGCGCGTCCGGTTCGACCCCGAGGCGCTCGGCGACAACCGCCGCGATCGCCGTCTCCTTGTCGTCGGCGTGTTCGAGGCTGCGCGCGCTGACCGAAGGGCTGCTGCGCATGATTCGTTGCATCTTCTGGAACTGCCGGAAAGACAACGGATCGGCCTCGCCCGCCTCGGCGGCTTGATCGACCACGTGCAGGAAGGCCGCGAGCAGCGCCTGCAGTTCGTTGCCGGTGCGTGGCTGCCGGCGCAGCGTCTCGGCGATGGTGCGCCCGAAGTCCTGGACCGGACCGAGGACGATGTCCTCCTTGCTGTCGAAATAGCGGTTGATCGTGCGCGGCGATACCTCCGCCTCGTTGGCGATCTGCTCGATCGTGGTCGCGTCGAAGCCCTGTGTGTCGCACAGATCCAGGGCTGCCGCGATGATGCGCAACCTCGTCTGCTGCTTCTTGCGTTCGCGCAGCCCTGTGGTCGCGGGGGCGCCCGCGGCACGGTCGGCCGCAGCGCTCGCGCCCATCGGCGCCGATGACTCGAGCATGCCCCCATGCTAACGCAACCCGCTGTTTTCCTGTCTTTAACGGTCAAATGTCGTAATGCGACATTTTTCTCTTGACGACAAATGTCGCTCGATGACAGGATGACTTCCGACATCGAAGGACGAGGAGACGACCGTGACGGAAACCGGGACAGCGGCGCACACGCCGCGCAAAGCGGTCGGCTCAGCGCGCTGGCTCGCGCTGACTGTGATCGCACTAGCCCAGCTCATGGTGGTGCTGGACGCCACCATCGTGACCATCTCGCTGCCGTTCGCGCAGCGTGATCTCGACATCAGCGACGGCAACCGGCAGTGGATGCTCACCGCCTACACGCTGATCTTCGGCGGCTTGCTGCTGCTGGGCGGCAGGCTGGCCGACTACCTCGGCCGCCGCCGAATCTTCATCATCGGCCTGATCGGCTTCGCGGGCGCTTCGGCGCTGGCCGGTCTCGCGCAGACCGGCGCGGAACTGTTCGCCGGGCGCGCGTTGCAGGGCGCCTTCGCCGCGCTGCTGGCCCCGGCCGCGCTCTCGCTCCTGTCGGTGACCTTCACCGAGCCCGGCGAGCGGGCCACCGCGTTCGGTGTGTTCGCGGGCATCTCCGCGGGCGGCGCGGCACTCGGCCTGATCGCGGGTGGCGCGCTCACCGAGTACGCGTCGTGGCGCTGGTGCCTGCTGGTCAATACGCCGATCGCGCTGCTCGCGCTGGTCGGGGCGCTGGCCTGGGTGGCGAAGGACGTGCCGACGCCGCGCACCGGGGGATATGACATCCCCGGTGCTGTCACGGTGACGCTCGGCCTGATCGCCATCGTGTACGGCTTCAGCCGCGCCGCCGACGACGGCTGGCTGGCCGGCAGCACCCTGGCGCTGCTCGTCGCCGGGTCGGCCCTGCTCGTCGCCTTCGTCGCGATCGAACGGCGCTCGTCGAACCCGCTGCTGCCGTTGCACATCCCGGGTGAGATCAACCGCGGTGGCGCGTTCCTCGCCGCCCTGCTCATCCCGATCGCGATGTTCGCGATGTTCCTGTTCCTGAGCTTCTACTTCCAGATCACGCTCGGCTACTCCGCGCTGAAGGCGGGTTTCGCGTTCCTGCCCTTCCCGGCGGGCATCGCGATCTCGGCTGGTGTCACCAGCGCATTGCTGCCGAAGCTCGGCCCGCGTCCGCTGATGCTGGCCGGTGCCGTGCTCGGCGTCATCGGCCTGCTGCTGCTGGCCCAGCTGAGCTACGGCGACAGCTTCCTGGCCGGGGTGTTGCCCGCGCAGGTGCTCATCGCGCTCGGCATGGGTCCGTTGTTCGTCGGGATGCAGACGGTCGCGCTGCATCAGGTGGAGGAAGCGGACTCGGGCGTCGCCTCCGCGCTGCTGAACGCGGCGCAGCAGGTCGGCGGTGCGGTCGGGACGGCGCTGCTCACCACGATCTCGGTGCAGGTCGCGAAGTCCTTCGCGCAGGACAACCCTGGCATCGACAACCTGGCCGCGCGCGCCGCGATCCACAGCTATGACGTGGCCTTCTATGTGGGCGCCGGATTCTTCCTCGCGGCCGTCCCGATCATCGCGCTGATGATCCGGGACCGGCCGGAGAACCTGATCGAAGGGTCCGAAGAAGGGGCCCGGATCCCGGTCGGGGTCTGATCCGCTGTTGACGGGGTCCGCGCGACGTTCACCGACGTCGCGCGGACCTTGTCGTCTGCCGGATGGTTGCCGGGCATGGACGGAAGGCGGATCATGGCGACGACGGCGGTCTCACGATGTCCCTCGCGGTCCCGAAGAGCCGCCGCCGACCTACCAATCGGTAACAAAGGTGGCGCAGCTCACTCCGGGGGCTGCCCGTGCGGTGAGGACTCGGGCAGCAGTACGCTCGTCTTGTTTGCGCCACACGTCTCGCCGACAACGCGGGACATATACGTTGTCTGTTGGAACAGCTGGGGTCCGCTCACAAGCGTGTTCGCCTGGCCGTGCAATGAGGGCACCATCCTAGGAGGACACGAAGATCCATGTCCAAGATCAAGGTTGAAGGTACCGTCGTAGAACTCGACGGCGACGAGATGACCCGGATCATCTGGCAGTTCATCAAGGACAAGCTGATCCACCCCTACCTCGATGTGAACCTGGAGTATTACGACCTGGGCATCGAGTACCGCGACAAGACAGACGACCAGGTCACCGTCGACGCCGCCGAAGCAATCAAGCGGCACGGCGTCGGTGTGAAATGCGCCACCATTACCCCGGACGAGGCGCGGGTCAAGGAATTCGGCCTCAAGAAGATGTGGCGTTCGCCCAACGGCACGATCCGCAACATTCTGGGCGGCACCATCTTCCGTGCCCCGATCATCATCTCGAACGTTCCCCGGCTGGTTCCCGGCTGGACCAAGCCGATCATCATCGGCCGCCACGCGTTCGGCGACCAGTACCGCGCCACCGACTTCAAGGTGTTCCAGGGCGGCACCGTCACCTTGACCTTCACCCCGGACGACGGCAGCGAGCCGATCGTGCACGAGGTCGTGAAGATGCCCGAGGACGGCGGCGTCGTCATGGGCATGTACAACTTCCGCAAGTCCATCGAGGATTTCGCGCGGGCGTCGTTCAACTACGGCCTGCAGCAGAACTACCCGGTGTACATGTCGACGAAGAACACCATCCTGAAGGCCTATGACGGCATGTTCAAGGACACCTTCCAGGACATCTTCGACGCCGAGTTCAAGAGCCAGTTCGACGCCGCGGGCCTGACCTACGAGCATCGTCTCATCGACGACATGGTCGCCTCCTCCATGAAGTGGGAGGGCGGCTACGTCTGGGCGTGCAAGAACTACGACGGCGACGTGCAGTCCGACACCGTGGCCCAGGGCTTCGGTTCGCTCGGCCTGATGACGTCGGTACTGCTCACCCCGGACGGGCAGACTTGTGAGGCCGAGGCCGCGCACGGCACGGTCACCCGGCACTACCGCCAGCACCAGCAGGGCAAGCCGACCTCGACCAACCCGATCGCGTCCATCTTCGCCTGGACCCGAGGGCTCGAGCACCGCGGCAAGCTGGACAACACCCCCGAGGTCATCGGCTTCGCGCAGACCCTCGAGGACGTCGTCATCAAGACCGTCGAGGGCGGCCAGATGACCAAGGATCTCGCGCTGCTCGTCGGCGGGGATCAGGGCTACCTGAGCACCGAGGAGTTCCTCGGCGCCCTGGACGCCAACCTGGCTCGCGCACTGCGCTGAGTTCGCGGTCGCCGACAAGGCGCCGAACCGCGGGGCCGAGCCGCGTCGCTCGGCCGACTCCGGCGCTGGGTGCTCACCCAGCGCCGGGCTGAACATCGGGCACCCGCCCCACCCACCGGTGGAACGGGTGCCCGCACTGTTTCATTCGCCCCGGCATTCCTACCAAGTGGCGTGCCGATCGGACCCCTGTCCGTTATATGCGATTCGCGGTGTCGACCAGCGTCGTTCATCGATGTCACGGTGGGCGAACTCACGTCCGCCCGGGAAGCGATCAGGGGTCGGGACCGGTTACATGAACACGTGACCAGCCCTGCGACGACCAGCACGACCGCCCCGCCTGGACGCACCGACTGGCACTTACCGGCCATGCTTGCGCTGGCTCTCGGCGGATTCGGGATCGGGACGACCGAATTCGTCACCATGGGTTTGCTTCCGGATATCGCCTCGGCCATGCACGTCTCCGAGCCGACCGCGGGGCACGCGGTCTCGGCCTATGCGCTCGGCGTGGTGATCGGCGCGCCCCTCATCGCGGCGCTGTGCGCGCGGATGGCGCGCAAGCGGCTGCTCGTCGCGCTCATGGTGGCGTTCACCGTGGGCAACGCGGCGACCGTGCTGGCTCCCTCGTTCGAGACGCTGGTTCTGGCGCGCTTCGTCTCGGGATTGCCGCACGGCGCCTACTTCGGTGTCGCCTCGCTGGCCGCCGCCACCCTGGCACCGGCGGGACAGCGGGCCAAAGCGGTTGCCGCGGTTATGCTGGGGTTGAGCGCCGCCAACGTCGTCGGCGTTCCCGCAGCCACCTGGCTCGGGCAGCATCTCGGCTGGCGCGACGCCTTCGTGGTGGTCGCGTTGATCGGTGTCTGCACCGTAGCGGCCCTGCTGCGCTTCCTCCCGGAACTCACCGGCATCACGGTGACGGATCCGAAGACCGAACTCGGCGCGCTGCGCCGTCCGCAGGTGCTCTTGACGCTGCTCGTCGGCGCCGTCGGGTTCGGCGGCATGTTCGCCGTCTACACCTACATCGCGACTACGCTCACCGACGTCGCCGGTCTGCGGCCGGGGGCGGTCCCCCTGGTACTGATGCTGTTCGGCGTGGGCATGGTGGTCGGAAACATCGTCGGCGGCGTGCTCGCCGACCGGGGCGTTGACCGGGCCGTCTCGGTGTCGATGGTCGCGATGACCGTGATCCTCGGGGGCTTCGTCGCCGCCGCGCACAACCCTTACACGGCGGCGTTCGGCGCGTTGCTGGTCGGCGCCTCCGGGGCCGCGCTGGCGCCCGGCCTGCAAACCCGCCTGATGGATGTCGCGGCGGATGCCCAGACCCTCGCCGCCGCCCTCAACCACGCCGCTTTGAACATCGCCAACGCCGCGGGAGCTTGGCTCGGCGGTCTGGTCATCGCGGCCGGCCTCGGTTACACGGCCCCGGCCGTGGTCGGCGCCGCCTTGGCCGCGACCGGCGTGTTGTTGTTCGCGGTCACGGTCTGGATCGCGCGGAGGTCGCGGGGCCGGGTAGCGCCCGCCGCGGTGGCAACGCAGCAGTAGCACCGCCGCCGGGCGGACCGGCCGGGTGTGCGGACTATTCGGCGGGTTGGCCGGCCAGCGCGCGGCCCGCGATCTCGTGCAAATGCGCCGAGGCGCGGCGCCACCGGCGACGGGCGCGTTCGGCGTCCGGGTCGATGAAGTTCGAGATCAGGATGCCGCGCAGCGCGTCCATGGCCGTGTAGATGAAGTCGCGCGCCTCTTTGCGGCGCACGTCGTCCGGCACGAAACGGGCGACCGCCAGTAGGACGGCGTTGTTGACGAACGGCTCGACCTTCTCCATCGCCGCGGCCAGTACCGGATCGGTCCGTCCCGCCACCCACAACTCGACGGTCGCGATGAACAGTGGACCCTGGTGCAGGTCCCACAGGAACTCCAGCGCCGCCGTCACCGGATCGGCACCGGCCTCGACCCGGGACATCTCCCGCATGGCGGTCTCGGCGCGCAGCTGAGCGAGATGACTGATCGCGGCCACCACGAGATCGGTCTTCGAGCCGAAGTGATGCACTTGGGCCCCGCGAGTCACCCCCGCGCGTTCGGCCACTCGCGGCGTCGTTGTGCCGGAGTATCCGTACTCGACCAGGCAGTCCACTGTCGCGTCCAGCAAGCGTGTGCGCATCTCGGTGCTGCGCTGCTCCTGCGTCCGGCGCTGCTGCTTCACGACTACGCTCCTGGCCATCGCTCGATCTTACACTTACATACACTGCTGTATGTTCTGGCCGTCGAGCGGGTGCCATCATGGTCGCGTCGGGCCGTTCGAAACGCTTCGGTGCTCCTTTCTTGCGCCCGCGCATATCGTCGCCGAGCGGCGTCCCTCTCAATTATTCGGCGACGAATCTCTGGTGCGCTCGGAGCGATCTCCGGCACAGTAATCGAAGAACATGCATGTCTCACTGTATGTCGCAGGCAGGGCGCAATCGGCTGGTTACTTGCGTGGGGTTTGCGCCTCCGCGCGGACTTCTTGCCCACTTACATACAACCTTGTATGTTTGTTTTTACTGGTTCGGCCGCCTCGCGGCGTACGCACAAACTGAGGAGTTCGATGGCGAACAAGGTCTACGTGGTCGGTGTCGGGATGACGAAGTTCGAGAAGCCGGGCCGCCGCGTGGTCGAGGAAGCCGACGGCACCACCCGCGCGTGGGACTACCCGGACATGGCCAGGGAATCGGGAACCAAGGCGCTCGCCGATGCGGGCATCGCTTACGGCCTGGTGGAACAGGCCTACGTCGGTTATGTCTACGGCGAATCCACCTCCGGGCAGCGTGCCGTCTACGAACTCGGCATGACCGGCATCCCGGTGGTCAACGTGAACAACAATTGCTCCACCGGCTCGACGGCGCTGTACCTCGCGGCGCAGGCGATCCGGGGCGGCCTGGCGGAATGCACGCTGGCGCTGGGCTTCGAGAAGATGCAACCCGGCTCGCTCGGGTCCACCTGGGACGACCGAGAACAGCCGATGGCCAAGCACATCATGGCGCTGGCGGAGATCTCCGAAGTGCTCTTCCCGGTGGCGCCGTGGATGTTCGGTGCCGCGGGGCGCGAGCACATGAAGCAGTACGGCACCACCGCCGAGCATTTCGCCAAGATCGGCTACAAGAACCACAAGCATTCGGTGAACAACCCGTTTTCGCAGTTCCAGGACGAGTACACGCTCGATGACATTCTCGCCTCGCGGATGATCTACGACCCGCTCACCAAGTTGCAGTGTTCGCCGACCTCCGACGGGTCGGGTGCGGTCATCCTCGCGAGCGAGGAGTTCGTCGACGCCCACGGCCTCGCCGGGCAGGCGGTGGAGATCGTCGGCCAGGCGATGACCACCGACTTCGCCTCGAGCTTCGACGAGTCGGCCAAGAATCTGATCGGCTACGACATGAACGTTCAGGCCGCGCGGAAGGTCTATCAGCAGGCGGGGCTGGGCCCGGAGGACTTCCAGGTCATCGAGCTGCACGACTGCTTCTCGGCCAACGAACTGCTGCTCTACGAAGCGCTCGGACTGTGCGGCCAAGGCGAGGCGGGACAGCTGGTCGACGACGGCCGGACCACCTACGGCGGCACATGGGTGGTCAACCCCTCCGGCGGCCTCATCTCGAAGGGGCATCCGCTCGGTGCGACAGGTCTCGCGCAGTGCTCGGAACTGACCTGGCAGCTGCGCGGCACCGCGGACAAGCGGCAGGTGGACGGCGTCACCGCCGCGCTGCAACACAACATCGGCCTCGGCGGCGCGGCCGTGGTCACCGCCTACCAACGCGCCGATCGCTGAACGCGGCCCGGCCGCGGACGAACTCGACGAGGAGTCGACATATGGGACACATCGAAGCCACCAAAGACGTCAACGCCGCCCCGGAGGCCCTGTGGGCGGTCGTCTCCGACCCGCAGACCTGGGACAAGTGGTTCACCATCCACGAGCGCTTCATGGAGGAGCCGCCCGCCGTGCTGACCGAGGGCGTCAAGCTGGTCGCCAAGATCGTGATGCTCGGCATGGCGAACAAGCTGGAATGGACCATCGTCTCGGTAAACGCGCCGCACACACTGACCCTCGGCGGGACCGGCATGGCCGGGGTGAAGACCGAATTCACCTTCGACATCCGGCCCAACGGCGAGGGAAGCACCATCCTGGTGTCCGGCGACTTCGAGGGCGCCCTGATCAAGGGCGCGCTCGGCAAAGCGGTGGAGAAGGACGGCAGCAAACAGCTGGACCGATCCCTCGAACAACTCGACGCCCTCGCCGCGAAGGCCCCAGCATGAGCGCCACCGCTCGTGTCGTCGAGTTCGACGACAGCGGCTTGGAGACCTGGTCCGACGAGGAGCGTTTCGACGTCACCGCCGAGCGCGCCGCGGAATACGCGGCCGCGACGAACGATCCGATCGCCGCGCATCTGGCCGGCACGGTGGCCGGGCCGGTCTTCGCCATCGTCCCGGTCTTCGAGGCCATGATGATGCCCGTCATCGATGTCGCGCCGATGGACATCTTCGGCCGCGTCGTGCACGGGGAGCAGGACTTCCACTTCCACCGCGCGATCCGGCCCGGGGACCGGCTGGTGTCACGCGCCAAGGCGATCGGCTACACCAGCCGCCCCAACGGGACGACCATCACCCTCCGCATCGAATGCCGCACCGACGCTGGCGAACCGGTCAACGACCAATACCTGACCGCCTTCTTCCGCAACATCGACGCGGGCAAGACGGTCGGCGCGGCCGCTCCGGCGCACAAGTTCGACGTACGGCTGCGCGAGCAGGAGCCGGTCGCGGTCGTGGCGCAGCACGTGGACCGCGACCAGACCTTCCGTTACGCACCGGCGTCCGGCGATCCGGTGCCGCTGCATCTGGACGAGCAAGTCGCCCAGGACGCCGGACTGCCGGGCATCATCGCGCACGGGTTGTGCACCATGGCGTTCGCGTCCTGGGCGGTGCTCACCGAAGTCGCGGAGTCGGACGTGCATCGGCTCAGGCGTTTCGCGGTGCGCTTCGCCGGGTTGGTCTTCCCCGGCGACGATCTGGAGACCCGCATCTGGAAGGCCGGCTCCTCCGGCGGGGTCACCCGCTACGCCTTCGAGACCGTGCGCGACGGCGATGTCGTGCTCAGCGACGGACTGGCCGAGATCACCGACTGATCATCGAGCGGCGGCACGGATTCCGCCGCGTTCTTTCCCATCGCCGGATGCGGCGCGAGTTCAGGAGACAAACACATGGGCGTACTGGCCGGACGGGTCGCCGTCATCACCGGTGCGGGTCGCGGCATCGGCCGCGAGCACGCACTGCTGTTCGCACGGGAGGGCGCCGCGGTGGTCGTCAACGACCTCGGCGGCAGTAACGCGGGCGAGGGGGCCGACAGCGGTCCCGCCCAAGAGGTGGCGCGCGAGATCGTCGCCGCCGGCGGCAAGGCGGTGGCCAACACCGACGACGTCGCCACCTGGGACGGCGCGCAGAAGCTGGTCGAACAGGCGGTCACCGAGTTCGGCCGCCTCGACGCCGTGGTCAACAACGCGGGCATCCTGCGCGACGCCTTCATTGCGGGCATGTCCGAAGCGCAGTGGGACGCGGTGATCGCCGTGCACCTCAAAGGCCACGCCGCGGTGCTGCACCATGCCGCCGCGTACTGGAAGCAGCAGTCCAAGGCGGGCAACCAGCCCAACGCCGCCGTGATCAACACCGCCTCGGCGTCGGGCACCACCCTGCCCAACCCGGGCCAGGCCAACTACGGCGCGGCCAAAGCCGCGATCGCCGCACTGACCCTGGTGGCGGCCGATGAGCTGGCGCGCTACGGCGTGCGGGTCAACGCGATAGCGCCGATCGCGCGCACCCGACTCACCCTGGCCACCCCTGGCATGGGCGAGATGCTGGCGGCCGAGGCGGAGTCGTCCGAGGGTGGGTTCGACGCCTTCGCCCCGGCCAATATCGCACCGCTGGTCGCCTACCTGGCCGCCGAGACGTGCCCGATCACCGGCAAGGTTTTCGCGGTGCAGGGCGGTGCGATCTCCGAGCTGGCCGGTTGGCACGATGTGAAGACCATCGAGACCGAGGGCCCCTGGCTGATCGACGACATCGCCGTCCGGCTGCCCTGATCTAGGGGAATGTGAGGAGAACGACGATGTTCGAATGGTCCGAGACCGATGTGCTGATCCGCGATGCCGTCCGGGGGTTCATCGACAAGGAGATCCGTCCCAACCTGGACGCGCTCGACAGCGGCGAACTGCCGCCGTACCCGGTCATCCGGAAATTGTTCCGCGAGTTCGGGATCGACGTGATGGGCGGCGAGGCCGTGCAGAAGATGCTGGCCAAACAGGAGGCGCGGGAGGCCGCCGCCGTGGCGGGGGAGCCGAAACCGGAGAAGAAGGCTTCCGGCTCGAGCCCCTTCGCCGGACAGGAATCGCTGATGGCGGTGCTCATCGGTGAGCTGTCAGGGGTGTGCATGGGCCTGGTCAGCGCGATGGGCGTGAGCATCGGTCTCGGCGCCACCACGATCATGTCGCGGGGCACCCCGGCGCAGAAGCAGCGCTGGCTCGAGGACATCGTCACCATGCGGAAGGTCGCGTCGTGGGCGATCACCGAACCGGACTCCGGTTCCGACGCGTTCGGCGGCATGAAGACCTACGTCAAGCGCGACGGTGAGGATTATCTGCTCAACGGTCAGAAGACCTTCATCACCAACGGTCCCTTTGCCGACGTGATGATCGTCTACGCGAAGCTCGACGACGGGTCGGGCGGCGACAAGCGCGAGCGCAAGGTGCTCACCTTCGTGCTCGACAAGGGCATGCCCGGCCTCACCCAGGGCAAGCCGTTCAAGAAGATGGGCCTGCACTCCTCGCCGACCGGTGAGCTGTTCTTCGACAACGTGCGCGTCGGCCGGGACCGGCTGCTGGGCGAGAGCGAGGAGCACAAGGGCGGCGACGGCCGCGACAGCGCCCGGTCCAGCTTCACCGCCGAGCGCGTCGGCGTGGCCTTCATGGCGCTGGGCATCATCAACGAGTGTCATCGGCTGTGCGTGGAGTACGCCAAGAGCCGCAAGCTGTGGGGCCAGGA
This sequence comes from Nocardia sp. NPDC057455, assembly GCF_042802775.1. Classification (NCBI taxonomy): domain Bacteria; kingdom Bacillati; phylum Actinomycetota; class Actinomycetes; order Mycobacteriales; family Nocardiaceae; genus Nocardia; species Nocardia sp. NPDC057455. The sequence continues at coordinate 34,848 of NZ_JBHVDM010000076.1, forward strand.
GATCGGTCGATTCCAGCTGGTCCAGCTGAAGCTGGCGCGGATGGAGGTCGCGCGGATCAACGTGCAGAACATGGTGTTCAACACGCTGGAGCGGGGCCGCGCGGGCAAACCCCCGACCCTGGCCGAGGCCTCCGCGATGAAGCTGTACGCCTCCGAGGCGGCCACCGAGGTGGCGATGGAAGCGGTCCAGCTCTTCGGCGGCAACGGCTACATGACCGAGTACCGCGTCGAGCAACTCGCGCGCGACGCCAAGTCGCTGATGATCTACGCGGGCAGCAACGAGATCCAGGTGACCCACATCGCGAAGGGGCTGCTCGCGCAGTAGTTTCGAGCCGGCCGACCTCGCACGGCAGGGGGAGCGGTACCGCACTTGCTCGCGCGACACCGCCCGCCGCACCGAGCCGCGTGCGCTATGCCCGAGTTCGGGTGTCGATGTGCCGACTTGGTCCTGATAACGGGGTTTCGACCGAGGCGGACTTGGTAATGCCCGCCCGCCGCCGCACCGAGCCGCGTGCCCTATGCCCGGAGTTCGAATTCCGACGCCCCCAGCTCAACCCCGACTCCCGGTTTCGAGCGAAGCGAGACCGAGCATGTCCCGTTCGCGGCCCGGCTCGCGTCCGAGTGATCGCTGCGTCCGCG